>NZ_JAUJFI010000356.1 GCF_030849505.1 Azospirillum isscasi
CCTGGCCCGCCGGCTCGCCGCGCTGGGGGTGGGGCCGGGGACGCCCGTCGGAGTCGCCACCGGGCGCGGCCCGGATCTGGTGACGGCGCTGCTGGCGGTCCACAAGGCCGGCGGCGCCCATGTGGTGTTCGACCCCGCCCAACCCGAGGCCCGCACCCGGAACATCGTCGCCGACACCGGCATGACCGTGGCGGTGGGTGGGGGAGCGCTGGCCGGTCTGACCGTCGTCAGCCCCGACGAGGCGGGGGTGCAAGCCCTTCTTCCCCCGCCGCCGGAATCGGACGCGCTCGCCTATGTCTGCTTCACCTCCGGTTCCACCGGGGCGCCCAAGGGGGTGATGGTGGAGCATGGCGGGCTGCTGAACCACGCGCTGGCCATCGCCGCCGATTACCGGCTGGGGCCGGGGGACCGGGTGTTGCAGTTCGCCGCCGCGGAATTCGACGTGGCGCTGGAGGAGATTTTTCCGACCCTGGTGGCCGGGGCCACGCTGGTCCTGCCCGCCGGAGACGCGGCGGCGGATCTCGGCGCCTTCACCGAGGCCCTGGCCGCCCAGGGCGTCACCGTCGCCAACCTGCCCGCGGCTTTCTGGCACGCCTGGGTGCGCCATCTGGCGGAGACGGGAACGCCGCTGCCGCCCGGCCTGCGGCTGGTGGTGGCCGGCAGCGACCGGGTGGCGGCGGAGCGGCTGGCCGGCTGGCGGGCGCTGGCCGGACCGCGCGTGTCCTGGCGCAACGCCTACGGCCCGACCGAGGCCACCATCACCGCCACCCTGTTCGACCCGGCGCAGGACGAGGCCCCGGACAACGGCACCGTGCCCATCGGGCGGCCCATCGCCAACACCCGCGTCCATGTGCTGGACTCCGCCGGGCAGCCGGTGCCGCCGGGCGTGGTGGGGGAGATCGTCATCGCCGGCCCCGGCGTCGCCCGCGGCTATCTGAACCGGCCCGAGGAGACGGCGGCCCGCTTCCGCCCCGATCCCTTCCTGCCCGGCGCCCGGGCCTTCCGGACGGGCGATCTGGCCCGGCGGCGGGCGGACGGCACGCTGGATTTCCTAGGCCGCCGCGACGATCAGGTGAAGATCCGCGGTTTCCGCATCGAGCCGGGCGAGATCGCCGCGGCGCTCGCCCGCCACCCGCGGGTGGCCGAGGCCGCCGTCCTGCCCCTGCCCGGCCCCGGCGGCGAACCGCGTCTGGTCGCCTTCGCCGAAACGGTGGCGGAGGCCGGCGACCTGCTGGACTGGCTGCGCGGCGCGCTGCCCGCCTA
>NZ_JAUJFI010000357.1 GCF_030849505.1 Azospirillum isscasi
GCCGGCGGAGTCGCCACTGGGGCCGCCACTGGGGCCGCCACCGGGGCCGCCACCGGGGAGATCCATGTCCGGCGGGGACAGGGTGCAGCCGGTGGCGCGGCGCCAGCGCTCCCGGAACAGGTCGCCCAGCGCGCGGGCGGCGTCGCCGTCCACCGCCATCATCACGTCGTGGAAGGGCTCGTAGGGGGTGCCGTCCGGCTGGCGGCGCAGCGGCTCGTCGGGGCGGTGGGCGCGGGTGTCCCAGCGGTTGGCGGTGATGTCCAGCCCGCCGCAGAAGGCCACGCGGTCGTCGATCACCAGCATCTTCTGATGATGGCAGGCCCCCGCCGGATGGTCGCCGTCCAGCCGGTACTGGAGCCGCGAATGGCTGAGCCAGCTCCGCAGGAACAGCGGCTGCGACCAGCGGGCCAGATCGAACAGCTCCGCATAGTCCCACTTCAGCACATGGATGGTCAGGTCCGGGCGGGTCGCCGCCAGCCAGTTCAGCAGGTTGCCCAGCTTGTCCGGGCGGCGCGGGCGGCGCGTCTGCGGGGTCAGCCGGATGCGCGCGTCGAAGTCCCAGGCGGTCAGGTAGATGCTGCGCCGCGCCTGCCGCATCGCCGCCTTGGCGAGCGCGAAGTAATCCTCCGCATCGACGATCACGCCGACCCGCTCCGCCCGCTCCACCCGCCAGCAGGTGCGGCCCGGCACCAGCAGCGGTTCCGCCGCCAGGGAAGCCGCCACGGGGGGCGCCGGGTGCGGCGGGGGGAGGGGGGTCGGCTGGTGGTCGGGCATCGGGAGGGGCTGGACCGGACGTCTTGCGGGGATCGGCATCGGGGCATCACATATGGTGCGCCCCCGGCGGGCTGCGACCGGCCAGGAAGGCGAATGACGGAACAACACCGCAGCCGCCCTTCCCTCCCCGCCGCCCGCCGTGAGGCGAAATTCCGTTGCCCGACCGGCCGGGACCTGGGTACCGTCAGGATGAATCCATTCGTGTCCGCCATTGTCCTCGTGCCCCGCTTGTCCGTTCCCTTACCGATCCCGCGGCAGGACCGCCGATGCTGAGCCTCGTCCTGCGCCGGATCGCCGCCGCGGTGCCGGCCCTGCTCGGCCTCGCGCTCGCCGCCGCCGCGGTGGCCGCGCTGACGGGAAGCGGCTGGGCGGAGTCGCTGGGGACGGCGCTGGCCGCCTTGGCCCCGACGCTGGCTCTGGTCCTGCCGGCACTGGC
>NZ_JAUJFI010000358.1 GCF_030849505.1 Azospirillum isscasi
GTGCGGGTTCTGGACTTCACCCATGTCCAGTCGGGTCCGACCTGCACCCAGCTTCTGGCGTGGTTCGGCGCCGACGTGATCAAGGTCGAGCGTCCGGGCGAGGGCGACATCACGCGCGGCCAGCTGCGCGACCTGCCCGACGCCGACAGCCTGTACTTCACCATGCTGAACCACAACAAGCGGTCCATCACGCTGGACACCAAGAACCCGGACGGCAAGCGCGTCCTGGAGGATCTGGTGCGCATCTGCGACGTGATGGTCGAGAACTTCGCCCCCGGCGTGCTCGACCGCATGGGCCTGACCTGGGAGCGCATCCAGGAGCTCAACCCCCGGATCATCGTCGCCTCGGTCAAGGGCTTCGGCCCCGGCCCCTACGAGGACTGCAAGGTCTACGAGAACGTCGCGCAGTGCGCCGGCGGCTCGGCCTCCACCACCGGCTTCGACGACGGCCCGCCAATGGTCACCGGCGCCCAGATCGGCGACAGCGGCACCGGCCTGCATCTGGCGCTGGGCATCGTCACCGCGCTCTACCAGCGCACCCACACCGGGCGCGGCCAGAAGGTGCTGGCGGCCATGCAGGACGCCGTGCTCAACCTCTGCCGGGTCAAGCTGCGCGACCAGCAGCGGCTGGAGCACGGGCCGCTCAAGGAATACCCGCAGTACCCCAACGGCACGTTCGGCGACACCGTGCCGCGCGCCGGCAACGCCTCGGGCGGCGGCCAGCCGGGCTGGATCGTGAAGTGCAAGGGCTGGGAGACCGACCCCAACGCCTACATCTACTTCATCACCCAGGCGCCGGTGTGGGCGAAGATCTGCGCGGTCATCGGCAAGCCGGAGTGGGTCACCGACCCCGATTACGCGACGCCCGCCGCACGCCTGCCGCGGTTGAAGGCGATCTTCGCGGCGGTCGAGGAGTGGACCATGACCAAGACGAAGTTCGAGGCCATGGAGATCCTGAACCGCTACGACATCCCCTGCGGCCCGATCCTGTCGATGAAGGAGCTGGCCGAGGACCAATCGCTGCGCGAGACCGGCACCATCGTCGAGGTCGACCACCCCACGCGCGGCAAGTACCTGTCGGTCGGCAACCCGATCAAGCTGTCGGACAGCCCGACCGAGGTCACCCGCTCCCCGCTGCTCGGCGAGCACACCGACGAAATCCTGCGCGAGGTGCTCGGCTTCGACGAGCGGCGCATTTCCGAAGTCCGCG
>NZ_JAUJFI010000359.1 GCF_030849505.1 Azospirillum isscasi
TGGTGCATCCGCTAAATGAGGGCGACGTTTGGGAGGGCGGCGACGCCGAAGCGTTTTGTCGTCCGGTGGCGCCGTCGGCGGCCCCAGATGAACGGGTGCTTATGAGCATTCCAGTAGGCGGTGGCCTGTTCCACCGCCTGCTCGATTTCAGCCCATGCGTCGAAGCGGCGTCCTTTCAAAGCCAGGGAGCGCAGCACCTTCCACCACGGCTCGATCAGGTTCAGGTAGGCGGCGTATTTGGGCTGGAAGACGAACTCCCAGCGCGGATGGGCCAGATTGAACAGCAACACGTCCACGGCGGTGTGGGTGCTCAGGTTGTCCAACACCGCATAGACCCGCTCGACGGCCGGATTGACCCAGGCTTCGACGCGGCCGAGGAAGTCGAGCCAGTTGGCCGTGGTTCGCCCCAGATAGGGGGCGGTGAAGGCCGCTCCGGTGACCGGCTGAAGAGCCCCGAACACATAGCCGGCGACATCGCGGCGGTCGTAATCGATCTCCTGGCGGGCACGCTCAGACTTCGGCCCGGCGGGGGCGACCAGCCGCTGGCCCGGATAGCTCTTGCACGCCTGCGGCCCCATCTCGTCCAGGCAGATCACGACGCTGCCGGTGGGGGCGGCGGTGTAGAGTTGCTCGATAGCCCCCTTTTTCGAGCGAAGTCCGGATCGACCCGCTCGCCAAACCACGTCTCCTCCCGCCGCCACTTCAGGCCTTCGGCCAGCAGGATCTCGCTGATCCGGCTGCGCCGCATGGCCACGCCGTGCTCACTCAGGTAGGCGACCAGGCGATCCAACGTCCAGCAGGCGAACGGCAGGCCCAACTCGCCGGGCGCGGTCAGGGCGGTGGTGATCACTGTGCCGCGCTCCTCGGCGGTGTAGGTGGGTGGGCGCCCCGAGCGCATCGCCTCGTGCAAACCGGCAAGGCCGTGTTCGTTGAACCGCTTGAGCCAGAACCGCACGCATTTGCGGCTCAACCCCATGCGGGCGGCGATCTCCGGCGCGCCCAGGCCCTCCTCCACGCCATTCAGAACGATCTGGGCGCGCCGAACCAAACCCGCACCACGGGTGCGGGAACGCGCCAACTGCGTCAAAGCACTCAACTCTTCGGCGCTGACGGAACGGGCATGAACGGTCATGGCACGCCACCTTGGAGGGGAACTTCCCCTTCAACCCGCTCGCGCCGCTAAAATTCCCTCATCTTGCCGGATGCACCA
>NZ_JAUJFI010000360.1 GCF_030849505.1 Azospirillum isscasi
CCGGGCTGTCATGGTCGAGGAAACGGTCGGGCAGGACCATCGGGCGGATCTTCAGCCCGCCATCCAGCAGGCCGGCCATCGCGAGGTATTGCAGCACGAAGCTGCCGAAGCCGCCGACCGAGCCCTCCTCGATGGTGATCAGCACCTCGTGCTCCAACGCCAGACGGCGCACCAGCTCCTCGTCCAGCGGCTTGGCGAAGCGCGCGTCGGCCACCGTCGTGGACAGGCCCCGCGCCCCCAGCTCCGCCGCCGCCTTGCGCGCCTCGCCCAGGCGGGTGCCGTAGCTGAGGATCGCCACCTTGGTCCCTTCCTGGACGATCCGCCCCTTGCCGATCGGCAGCACCGCCCCGCGCTCCGGCAGTTCCAGCCCCACCCCCTCGCCGCGCGGGTAGCGCAGCGCCGAGGCGCGGTCGTCGATGGCCGCGCCGGTCGCCACCATGTGCATCAGCTCCAGCTCGTCCGCCGCGGCCATCAGCACGATGTCGGGCAGGCAGCCGAGATAGGCGACGTCGAAGGCCCCGGCGTGGGTCGCCCCGTCCGCCCCGACCAGCCCGGCGCGGTCGAGCGCGAAGCGCACCGGCAGGCGTTGCAGCACCACGTCGTGGACGAGCTGGTCGTAGGCGCGCTGCAGGAAGGTCGAGTAGATGGCGCAGAAGGGCTTGAAGCCCTCCGTCGCCAGCCCGGCGGCGAAGGTCACCGCGTGCTGCTCGGCGATGCCGACGTCGAAGCAGCGCGAGGGGAAGCGCTGGCCGAACAGGTCGAGCCCGGTGCCCGACGGCATGGCCGCGGTGATGGCGAGGACGGCGGGGTCGGCCTCGGCCTCGGCGATCAGGGCGTTGGCGAAGACGCGGGTGTAGGTCGGGGCGTTGGACTTGGGCTTGGCCTGGGTGCCGGTGACCACGTCGAACTTGGCCACCGCGTGCAGCTTGTCGGCCGACGCTTCCGCCGGGCCGTAGCCCTTGCCCTTCTTGGTGACGACGTGGATCAGGACCGGCTTGTCGTCCGTGGCGTCGCGCACGTTCTGGAGGACCGGCAGCAGATGCTCCAGATTGTGCCCGTCGATCGGACCGATGTAGTAGAAGCCCAGCTCCTCGAACAGCGTGCCGCCGGTGACCATGCCGCGGGCGTACTCCTCCGCCCGGCGGGCCGCCGTGCGCAGCGGACGCGGCA
>NZ_JAUJFI010000361.1 GCF_030849505.1 Azospirillum isscasi
CCGCCACACCGGAGCGCCTACGCTCCCTCACCAGCTATCCGTGGCTCCCATGTGTCAATGCTTAAGCGCGGCGGTATAAGTTCTCGGACAAGTACGCACTGGCCGAGCAACTGGAGTTGATGGCCGACGTGATCAAGAGCCATAAGGACGAAGCAGAGACCGGCGACGAGTGACCGGTGGCGACCATGTTCCGCTTGACGTTGCGACTCTTCAATCCCAACCAGGGAAGACAAGCATGAGCCGCTTTAGACAACTGTGGGCATCGTTCAAGTGTCGGAAGCGTTACAGCAGCTTAAAGCAGGTCTCGATAATAATTGTGCTGGTTGGCGCGATTGGGTGCTCCGCAGAATCTTCCGCAATGCTCTATCTCCTCAAGGACGTTGGCCCCTCATTTTGGGAAGCGTCTAATCAAGTCCATAGTTGGTCCGATTTCGGGGTTGCGGGCATTGCGTCTACTGCCGTGATGGCCTTTTTATTTATGGGCTCTTGGTTCTTCGGGGTGCTTGCTCGCAGGTGCTTCAAGGAGTTGGAAGCCCGGATCTTCCAATGACGTTGGGAGCTTGACGCGACCCAGATTCGCGTGCGCAAAATGAACGACGCCCCATCACAGGCCTTGCCGGGCCTCCGGGGCGTCGTTCATCCGATTGCCCAAGAATCATGACGCACCCAGCGAATGAGTTCAAGGGCCTACCCGTGACGGGTTAGGCCCATGCCCGCCCGGCCCCTGCACCACGATTGCAGCGGCCGGGAAACCTCGGGCCAACCTGTCAACAAATTTGCCTCCTACGACGACACCAGGGCAGACGCCCGCCAGCGCCGAGACGACGACCAGCGTCTCGCCGCCCTTCTGATTGAGGGCGGCCTCACTGACGCCGACGTTCACGCCGCGCCGCCGGACAGCGACGACCAATTCGTCGCGACGGACGACAGTTGGACGGAATCTCTGGGCCGCGCGCTACGGCGGCACGCGATGTTCCCGTCCCAGGCCTACCGGAACAAAGTCCGCCACGGCCTGTGTTATACGGACGGCGCGTGAAGGCTTCCATTGAGGCTGGCCCGCTCCACCTGATTTGGCATGGGCAGCAAGGTTCACTTG
>NZ_JAUJFI010000362.1 GCF_030849505.1 Azospirillum isscasi
GGTGCGCCTCGCCCCCGCGGTCCTCGACCGGCTGGCCGCCGTCGCGCGCGAGGGGCGGGCCACCCTGCCGATGGCGCTGATGGCCGCCTGGGGGCTTCTGCTGTCCCGCGCCACCGGGCAGGACGACCTGCTGATCGGCGTCCCGGCGGCGGCCCGCGTGCGGCGCGAGATGGAGGACACCGCCGGCTTCCTGGTCAACACCCTGCCCCTGCGCGTCACCCTGGACGGCGATCCCGGCTTCGTCGATCTGGTCGCCCGCCTGCGGCAACGGCTGCTGACGGCGCTGGAGCGGCAGCATGTGCCGCTGCCCCTGGTGGTCGATGCGGTGAGGGCGCCGCGCCTGCCCGACCGCCCGCCGCTGGTGCAGGCGCTGTTCGTGCAGCAGGACGCACGGTCCTGGTCGCTGGCCCTGCCCGGCCTCGCCGCGGAAGCGATTGCGGTGCCCACCCCGGTGGCCCGCTTCGATCTGGCGCTGGTGGTGATGGAGCGCGCCGGCGGCCTGTCCGGCGCGCTGGAATACGACACCGCGCAGGTGGACGACGCGATGGCCCGGCGCATGGCCGAACGCTACGCGGCCATCCTGGCGGCGGTGGCCGACGCGCCGCATCGGCCCCTCGGCACGCTGGACCTGCTGGGGGACGGGGACCGCCGGCTGAACGAGGCTCCCAACACCGGCACCGGCGACGATCCGCCCCCTGTCGCGGACCGCCTGCACGCCCTGGTCACCCGTCAGGCGGCGGCGCGGCCCGAGGCCACGGCCCTGTGGTGGCCGGAAGGAACGCTGAGCTATGGCGTTCTCGACCGCCGGTCCAACCGCTTCGCCCGGCGGCTGCGGGCGCTGGGCATCGCCCCCGGCGCCCGCGTCGGTCTGGTGGCGGAGCGCGGCCCCGCCCTGTTCACCGCATTGGTCGGCATCCTGAAGGCCGGCGCCGCCTATGTCCCCATCGACCCAGCCTATCCGGCGGAGCGCATCGCCGGAATGCTGACGGACGCGGAGGTCGCGGCGGTGGTGGCCGACACGCCGCCGCCCGGCCTGGGCGCGCCGTGGCTGTCCATCGACGATTCCGGTGATGGCGACGACACGCCGCTTCCCGG
>NZ_JAUJFI010000363.1 GCF_030849505.1 Azospirillum isscasi
TCAGCGCGACCTCGGCGGACACCTTCGGCACCAAGCATGCGGCGAAGATCTACGGCGTGCTGTACTGCGCCAAGGGCATCGCGGCCCTCCTGGTCCCGCTGGGCAACCTGCTGATGGAGGCCACCGGCACCTGGGCGACCGTGCTTTACATCTGCGCCACCATGGATCTGTTCGCGGCGGTCTGCGCCATCACCGTCCTGCGGCCCATGCTGCGCAAGCACCATGCCCGCAACGCCGAACTCGCCGCCCAGCAGGGCAGGGGTCCGGTCACGGCGGCGGCCAGCCCATAACCTCCGCTTCAGCGGACCGACCGGAAGGGGACCACGCGCGTGGTCCCCTTTTCGGCGTTCCGGACGGCCTTGCGGGGCAGGGTGCGGTGGTGGAACCTGTCGGGGGAGGGGCATGGGCAATCACACGGTGGAGCGAAGGATGGAGAAGGACGACGGCAGCTTCCGGCTGGTGATCGCCTGCTCGCTGGGCGGGGTGGCGGTCAGCGTGGCCCTCGGCTCGCTGCTGCTGTCCCGATGGACGCCGCGGTCGGAGGACGCCGTGGTCGAGCGGGCGATCCACAACATGGACCGGCAGACCTGCGAGCGGGTGCTGCGCTCCTTCACGCAGCCGCAGCCGGCGGGGACCCGTGTGCTGTGGCTGTGGGCGGAGGAATCGACGCCGGGCGTGTTCACCGGGGCGCCCTGGACGTCGCGGGTGACCGGGCCGGGCATCGAGACGGTGGGAGCGGGGACGGGGCGCTCGCCGCGGCCCTACGCCTTCGACCCGGCCTCGCAGGCGGCGCCGGAGGCGGCCTGCTCCTTCCCCAACAACTCCCTGCACATCGTCTCGGTCGAGCACGCGCCCAAGGAGCCTCCCAGGGCGGGCGAGGCGGCGGCGGCGGGCAAGCCTTGATAAGGACAAGGGCGGAACGAAAAAGGCCGGCCGCGGGAAGCGGCCGGCCTCTTCACAGGCGGTGCGGATGGTGCTGCCGCCCTTTACTCCTCGCGCTGGCCCATGAGCTGCATGAGCATCTGGAAGAGGTTGATGAAGTTGAGGTAGAGGGAGAGGGCGCCCATGACGGCGAGCT
>NZ_JAUJFI010000364.1 GCF_030849505.1 Azospirillum isscasi
GCCCTTGGCGCAGTACAGCACGCCGTAGATCTTCGCCGCATGCTTGGTGCCGAAGGTGTCCGCCGAGGTCGCGCTGAACAGGCTGTACACTTCGCCCCAGGCCAGGAACACCATGCCCGACAGGATCAGGAACATGATCGGGTCGTGGCCGAAGCGGCTGAGCATCAGGATGCCGATGCCTTCGAAGGTGAAGGCGATGAACATCGTCGCCTCACGCCCGATGTGGTCGGAGATGAAACCGAACAGCGGGCGGGAGATGCCGTTCATCACGCGGTCGAGCATCAGCGCGAAGGGCAGAGCCGCCATGGTGATGCCGAACAGGCTGATCGGGGCTTCCTTGACGCCCAGATCGTGGGCGATCACGCCGAGCTGGGCCACCGCCATCAGACCGCCCGACACGGTGCAGATGAACATCACCATCATGACCCAGAAGACCGGCGTCTGCAGGGCTTCCTTCAGCGTGTAGTCGCGGCGGGACTGCAGGACCTTGGTCGAGGACTTGACCTGATCCTTCTGCGGGGCGCGCAGGAAGAAGGCGGCGCACAGGATGATCGCACCCTGCAGCAGGCCGAACCAGAAGAAGGCCGCCTGATAGCCGGACGAGTGGATCATGTTGGCGATCGGCAGGATGGTCAGGGCCGAGCCGGCGCCGTAGCCGCCCGCGGTCAGGCCGACGGCGAGGCCGCGCTTGTCCGGGAACCACTTGATGGCGCTGTTGACGCAGGTGGCGTAGACGCAGCCGACGCCGATGCCGCCGATGGCCGAACCGAAGTAGAGCATGCCGAGCGAGCCGGCGTAGCTGTCGATGATCCAGGACAGGCCGGTCATCACGCCGCCGAAGGCGACGATGACGCGGGGGCCGTAGCGGTCGATGAAATAGCCTTCGATGGGGGTCAGCCAGGTCTGGACGACGACGAAGACGGTGAAGGCGGTCTGGATCGAGGCGCGGGTCCAGCCGTGGGTGGCCTGGATTTCCGGCACGAACAGGGTCCAGGCATACTGGATGTTGGCCGCTGCCACCATACAGACGATGCCGACGACGATCTGCATCCAGCGCGCGCC
>NZ_JAUJFI010000037.1 GCF_030849505.1 Azospirillum isscasi
GGGCCGCGGGCCGGCGGCGGCCGGACCGGTGCGGTGCGGTGCGGAGTCCCTCGAAGCGGCGGCGCCCGCCGCGCCGGAGGACGGAGCGGCGCCACGGCCCCGCATCCTGGTCGCCGAGGACCATCCGACCAACCGGCAGGTCATCCAGCGGCAGCTCGCCCTGTTGGGACAGACGGCGGACATGGCGGAGGACGGCGCCCAGGCGCTGGCCCTCTGGCGCGAGAGGGATTACGCGCTGCTGCTGAGCGATTGCCAGATGCCGGAGATGGACGGTTTCGAACTGGCCCGCCGCATCCGCGCGGAGGAGGAGACCGGCGGACGTCCCCGCCTGCCCATCGTCGCGATCACCGCCAACGCCATGGCCGGCGAGGCCCAGCGTTGTCTGGCCGCGGGGATGGACGACAGCGTGCCGAAGCCGCTGGAGATCGGCCAGTTGCGCCGCATGCTGGACCGCTATCTGCCGTCCGGCGCCGCGCCCGGACCGGAGGGGCCCCCCTCACTTTCCGAGGCGGCGGACAGCGGTCCCGATGGGCCGCCAATCGACGGCCCTCCCATTGATGTGGGCGTCCTGGCGACGCTGTTCGACGGGGACATGGAGTTCGTCGGGCAACTGCTGCAGGAGTTCATCGTCTCCAACAGCGCCAGCCGCGACCGGCTGGTCGCCGCCCACGAGGCGGGGGATTGGGACACGGTGCGGCAGGCGGCTCACAAGCTGGCGGGGTCCTCCCGCACGGTCGGGGCGCGCGATCTGGCCGCGGTGAGCGACGCCATCGAGCTGGCCTGCGTGGACCGGCGCCTGGACGGGGTCGGCGCGCTGGTCGCCCGCGCCGACGCGGAACTGGGCCGCGCCGCCGTCTTCATTCACGGAATGGCGCCGGTTCGCTGAGACGGACCGGCGTCCGCTTCAGCAAACCGGCGCCGGTCTCACCGTTCCGTCAGGCGGCCATGGGCCGTAGGCCGCGGTCGCGGACCAATGCGTCGAGCCGCCGCTGGAAGCCGGCCTTCGCCTCGTCCGGCAATTCGAAATGGACGTGGCAGTTGTGGGCGTCCACCGAGACCACGCTGAAGGGCAGGGGAACGCCGATGCCCTCGATGTGCAGCGTGCCGCGCGTGCCGGCCATGGCGCCGTCCCAGACCTGCAACGCCGCGCCGCTGGACGACAGGTTCTGCAGGCGGCAGGTCCGGCTGCCGGTGGGCGTGTCGGCGCGGACGGGCAGTTCGACCGCGTAGCGGGTCTCGCGCCGCCGGTCCACCTCGCTCATGGACGTGCGGACGACACGGACCAGGATGTTGCGCAGATCGTCGATGCTGCCCGACACCTCGTCCGCGAAGACCCGGACGTCGGCGGCGCGGTCGCCGGTCACCTTGGCCTCGCCCGACACCTCGGCGATGCGGTGCGACACCTCCCGCGCGGCGTCGGCGGTCTGGTTGACGTTCCGGCTGATTTCCTGGGTGGCGGCCCCCTGCTCCTCCATCGCGGCGGCAATGGCGGCGGCCACCTGATCCACCTCGGCGATGCTGCCGGTGATGGCGGAGACGGCGGCCACCGCGTCACCCGTCGCCGCCTCGATCCCGGCGATCTGGACGGCGATGTCCTCGGTCGCCTTGGCGGTCTGGTTGGCGAGGCTCTTGACCTCGCTGGCCACCACGGCGAAGCCCTTGCCCGCCTCCCCGGCGCGGGCCGCCTCGATGGTGGCGTTCAGCGCCAGCAGGTTGGTCTGGCTGGCGATGTTCTGGATCAACTGGGCGACGTCGCCGATCTTCTGCACGGCGTCGGACAGGGATTGGATGGTGCCGCGCGCCTGATCGCCCTTCTGCACGGCGCTGCGGGTGATGCTGCTGGCCTGGGCGACCTGGGTGCCGATTTCGTGGATGGAGGCGGCCAGTTCCTCCGACGCGGCGGCGACGGTCTGGGCGTTGCGCAGGGCCTGTTCCGCGGCGGCGGCCACGGACTGGCTGTTCACCCCCACGGCGCCCGCCGACTGGGCCATCGCCTCGGCGTTGGAGCCCATGCGCGAGGTCTGTTCGGCCACCCGGTCCACGGCGTTCCGGGTTTCGCGCTCCACCGTCTGGGCCATGTTCTCCAGGGCGTTGCGCTTGGCGGCCTCCGCCTGCTCGCGCTGGCGTTCCTGCTCGTCGCGCATGCGCTGGTTCTCCAGCCCGTTGGCCTTGAACACCTCCACCGCGCGGGCCATCTCGCCGATCTCGTCGCGCCCCTCGGCCCCGGGAACGGCGGCTCCGTAATCGCCGCCGGCGATCCGCCGCATGGATTCGGTCAGCCCCCCCACGGGCCGCACGACGCGCAGCACCACCACCGCCATGCCGAGAAGTGCCATGGCGGTGCCGACTCCCAGCAGGATCCAGGAGGTCATGGCGGCGGCGCGATGGGTCGCCTGAGCCTCCTCGTAGTTTTCCCCGGCGATGCGGACCTGGAGGTCGATCAACAGGCCGATGCGGTCGGTGACGGGGTCGATGGTCTGGTACAGCTCCTTCCGGACGAAGCCGTCGAGCGCGCTGCCATCCTTGGCCGACAGAATGCCGATCAGCCGCTCGACCGCTTCGTCGGCCTTGGCCATGTCCGGCTTGATCTGGGCGGCGAGGGCCGCCTCCTCGGCGTTGAGCCTGTTGGCGAGGTAGGCGGACCAGCGCGATCGGATGTCGTCCTTCGCCTTGCGGACGGACGACAGGCTCTCGTCCCAGGTGAAGTTGCCGTTGCGGGCCTTGTGCGAGGCATCGACGACGAAGACGGCGTAGGCGTCCGAGATGATCTTCAGATCGCGCAACGGTAGCACGCGTTCGTCGTGGACGGAGCGCAGACCGTCGTTCGCGACGTTGAGCGCGCGCAGCCCGACCAGATCGCTGAGCCCCAGCAGAGCCCCCAGCAGGCCGAGGACTGCAAGCAGGATGGATTTAATAGTGAGTCGCATGAAATGCTCCCCGCGGGGTGTTCTTGTCCCCGCCTTTTCTTGATCGTCTGGGAGCGGAATACTGAATTTGAATTCGTAAAGAAAGAGAAAAGGCCGCTTTCGACATTCCGTCATACGATATCATAGACGCGGAAATGCATGGCGGCCTTTGATCGTTCCTTTTGCTTATTTCTTTTGCAGCGTCTTGCTTATTTCTTTTGCAGCGTCGTTTCGCCGCAGCAACAAAAGGTTTCAGTGAACCTTCGTCTCGTTCCCATGGTCGCGGCGATAGATATGGACATGATAGGCAGCCATGGGATTGCCCCGGACATAATCCACCAGACGCCGCTCCGTCTCGGGCGTGGCGTTGCGGATCAGCATCTGCCAGGCCGGTTCCATGGTGGCGCGCCGGGTTTCATCGTGGGGAAGCATGATGAAACCCGCCCATTCGGGCCGGAAATCGGACAGATAGCTTTCCGCGTAATGCCGCATCATGGCCGGGTCGTTGACGTTGACCGTTTCCATGTTCTCGAAGCAGACACGAAGCTGCATTTCCCGTCTCCCTCGTTCCGCAAGCGTCGATGCAACGGATATGTGAGGTTTCCGGCGCTTCTGCACCTGTCCGAAAGGCAGGGGCGGATATGCGGAAGATCGTTCCGGGGGGCGGCGCGGCGCGAAGAAACCCCTTTCCGCAGAGCGGAAAGGGGTTCTAGTCATGGCGGATAGGAGAGGGAGACGACCGGCACGCCGGCGGCGAAGGCCGTAGGCCCGCCGGTGCGTTCCTCAACCGAACTTATAACTGATGCCGTAACCGCCGCGCGGGTAGTCCCACTGAATATTTTCCTTGTCCTGGCAGACCACGCGGCAGGTGCCGCATTCCAGGCAGCCGTCGGTGGCCAGCGTCACGCTGCCGGTCTCGTTCTTGGTGTAGCAGGCCGCCGGGCAGCAGACGGTGCAGGCCTGGGACTCGCAGGACTTGCAGACCGCGTCGTTGCGGATCTGGATGTGCGGACGGCTCTCGTCCACGATGTAGCGGTTCTGGTACAGTTTCTCTTCGATCTTGACCATGATGCTCATCGCACGGCCCTCACCAGCTTGATTGCGTCGCCGACCAGCCCCAGGACCGACCGCTTCTTGACGAAGGACTTCATGATCTCCTTCTCCTTCGTCTTCTTGTCCACGCTGTCCACGGTGAACCAGTTGTGGGCGGCGGCGGTCAGCGTGTCGGGATAGGCGCCGAAGAACTGCTTGTTCTCGTGCATGATGCCCGGCAGGTTCCGGTACTTCTTCAGGTCCTTCATGATGAAGCTGTCGTCCAGTTTCTTCTTGTAGGCGGCGAGGTTGGCGGCGTTGAAGGACTTGCCGGCCTGCTTCAGCTCGATCACCGTCTCCGCCGCCATGCGGCCCGACGCCATGGCGAGGTTGGAGCCCTCGCGGTGGGCGGCGTTGTTGAAGTGGGCGGCGTCGCCGACCACCATCCAACCGTCGCCGTAGAGCTGCGGAACCGCCTTGTAGCCGCCCTCGGGGATCATGTGGGCGGCGTATTCCTTCATCTCCGCCCCTTCGATCAGCGGCTTGATGACGGGGTGGTTCTTCAGGTCCTCCAGCATCTTGTAGGGCGGGATGGCGCCCTGCTTGAAGTCGGAGATCAGGCAACCGATGCCGATCGTCAGCGATTCCTTGTTGGTGTAGAGGAACGCCGTGCCGACCATGCCCTTGGTCACCTTGCCCATGATCTCGATGACCACGCCCTCGTCGTCCTTCAGGCCGAAGCGCTGCTGGATCAGCTCGGGATCGATGAACAGGATCTCCTTGACCGCCAGCGCGACGTTCTGCGGCGCCAGCTCCGGCTGGAAGCCGGTGCGGCGGGCCAGCAGGGCGTTCACGCCGTCGGCCATGATGACCACGTCGGCGTGGATCTCGCCGCCCTCGCGATCGGTGCGCACGCCGATGACCTTGCCGGACGGGTCGCGGATCAGCTCCGTCACCGTGGTCTCGCAGATCTGGAGGCCGCCGGCCTCGCGGATCTTCTCGGAGAACCACTTGTCGATGTTGGCGCGGATGATCGTGTAGCGGTTCGGCGTCTCGCTGTTGAAGGCGTCCGACCGGTAGTTGGTGCCGATGTAGTTGTCGTCGCCGAGCAGCCAGATGCGCTGTTCGATGATGTGGCGCTCGGTCGGGCAATCCTCCCGGAAGTCCGGGATGATCTTTTCCAGCTCGGCGGCGTACATGATGCCGCCCTGGACGTTCTTGGCGCCGGGATATTCCCCGCGCTCAAGCTGAAGGACGCTGAGGCCCTGCTTGGCCAGCGTGTAGGCCGCCGCGTTGCCGGACGGGCCGGCACCGATGACGATGGCGTCGAACTTTTCGACCATGGTCCTTGTGGCTCCTTATCGTCCGGAAATCAGCCGGCCAGCCGGTTGACCGAGAGGCGCTTGCCGAAGGCGTCGGTCAGGGCAGGCAGGATGGTCAGCGCGTCGCCGACCAGCCCGAGATGGGCGAAGTCGAAAATCGGCGCGTTGGCGTCGGTGTTGATGGCCAGGATCAGGTCGGACTTCTCCATGCCGACCCGGTGCTGGATGGCGCCGGAGATGCCGGCGGCGATGTACAGTTTCGGGCGCACCGTCTTGCCGGTCTGCCCGACCTGACGGTCGAAGCCGGTCCAGCCGGCCTGCACCAGCGGGCGGGTCACCCCGACCTCGCCGCCCAGAACCTTGGCGAGGTCGAAGACCAGCTTCAGGTTCTCCGGCTTGCCCAGCCCCTTGCCCGCCGCCACGATGATGTCGGCGAAGGCGAGCTGCGCCTCGGTCTGCTCGCGGTCGGCGATGAAGCTCAGCACCTTGGTGATGACGTCGTCCTCGCGGAGCGTGGGGAACACCTCCACCACGCGGCCGGTGCGGCTGCCGTCGCGGTCGGGCATGGACATCACGCGCGGGCGCACCGTGGCCATCTGGGGGCGGTAGGCCAGCGTCTGGATGGTGCACAGCAGCGTGCCGCCGAAAGTCGGACGGGTGGCCGCCAGCGACCGGTTGTCCATGTAGATGTCCAGCTCGGTGCAGTCGGCGGTCAGGCCGGTGGCGAGCGTGGTGGCGATGGCGCCGGCCAGGTCGCGGCCCAGCGTGGTGGCGCCCAGCAGCACGATCTCCGGCTTGTAAGTGTTGACCACGTCGGTCATCACCCGCGTGTAGGGATCGGTGCGGTAGTCGGCCAGGACCGGATCGGTCACCTTGTAGACGACGTCCGCGCCATAGGTGAATGCGTCGGCGCAGATGGCGTTCAGGTCCGGGCTGTCGGCGCCCAGCACCACGGCCCCCACCTCGACCCCCAGCTTGTCGGCGAGCTTGCGGGCCTCGCCCACCAGCTCCCACGACACGGAATGGACGGAGCCGCGCTCCTGCTCCACGATCACCCAGATGCCCTTGTATTCCTTCAGGTGCTCGGGCAGTTGGAACTTGCGTCCCTGCGGCTTGCTTGGTTCGCTCATCGGGATGTCTCCGGCGGAGGATTCGTCAGGAACGGCGCGTCACAGCCCGGCGGCGGCGCGGGCGAGCAGCTCGTCGGCGAGTTTCGGCTGGGCGCCGAGGATGGCCTCGACCGCGGCGGCGGCCATCGCCTCAGCGCTGGGGGCCTCAGCACTGGGGGCCTCGGCCTCGATCATCTTGGCCTTCTGGGCGCGCGGCTTCGGCACGAAGACCTTCGACACGACGGTGGGCGAGCCCTTCAGGCCGACCTTCGTCTCCTCGGCGCCGGTGGTGTCCTTGCTCCAGGTCTTCAGGCTGTAGCGGGCGGAGCGGAACATGTCGTCCATCTTGCCGAAGCGGATGGTGTTCGTGCCCTCCAGCATCGTGATCATGCAGGGCAGGGCGGTCTTCAGCACCTGCACGCCGCCTTCGGAGCGGCGGTGCACGACGATCTCCTTCGCACCCTGGTCGATCGATTCGATCTTCGTGATGTAGGTGAGCTGCTGGAAGCCCAGCCGGGTCGCGATGCCCGGACCGACCTGCGCGGTGTCGCCGTCCACCGTCTGCTTGCCGCAGAAGACCAGATCGACCGTCTCTTCCTCCGACAGCTTCTTGATCGCCGACGTCAGGGCGTAGGAGGTGGCCAGCGTGTCCGAGCCCGCGAACTTGCGGTCGGTCAGCAGCACCGCGTCGTCGGCGCCCAGCGACAGCGCCTTGCGAAGCGAGGTTTCGGCCATCGGCGGCCCCATGGTCAGGACGGTCACGCGGGCGCCGACCTTGTCCTTGATCCGCAGCGCCTCCTCCAGCGAGAAGAGGTCGAAGGGGTTGATGATGGCCGGGACGCCCTGACGCATGATCGTGTTCGTCACGGGGTGGATGCGGATCTGGGCGCTGTCGGGCACCTGTTTGATACAGACAACGATGTGCATCCCGGTCTCCTTGACATTCCGCCGCCTGTCGCGCGGCGTGGCTATGGTCTTACCAGCAAGCGGCGTGCCAGTTTTGTGCGGATGCGGTAAGATACTGATATCAATCATTTTTTCCGGCGTTGAGGGATTGTCGCAAAAACGACAAAGGACGCGCGTGTCGGCTTCTCAACAGGGCGCCGCTCCGATGGCCGGTCCCGGGCCCCGGTCCGCCCGCGCCCGCCCGGCTTCTGTCGCCTACCGGACAAACCCGACAACGGCCGCCGGGCCATGGCCTGAAAACGAGACGGCCTGAAAACGAGACGGCCTGCGGACGCTCGCCGGGATGGCGGGTCCGCAGGCCGTTCTGGAAACGGAGGATGGCGGGGATCAACCCGGCAGCAGGGCGTCCAGCGGGACGAAGCGGTCGGCCATCCGGCGCGCCTCTTCCTTGTGGACCTTGAAGGTCTTCTCCGCGATGGCGTTGGACGCCACGAAGTCCTGGTAGGCGCGCTCCAGATGGGCGTGGTAGCGGGCGGCCATACCCTCGTCGTCCAGGGAGTCCAGCCCGGTGTCGGCGGACAGGTAGTCGTGGAAGCGCTGCAGGATGTGCAGGCGGTTCACGTGCACCACGCGCTGCTCGTAGGTGACGCCGAGGAAACGCAGGAAGTCCTCCGCGGTTTCCAGATCCTCCAGATCGTCCTTGAAGCTCATGGCGGGGTCCTTTCCGTTCAGATGACGTAGTGATCGGCGCGTGTGCCGGTGTCGTGGTTTGCGCAGGCGTCCTGGTCGCACAGGTTGCCGCAGCTCCGGCAGGCGATGCCGTCGAGCGGCAGGTCGTCCAGCCGGATGGCGTCGAGCGGGGCGGGACGCGCGGCGTCCTCCGCCGCGTGGGCCTCCAGCCGGGCCTCGATGCGGTTGATGTGGTCGATCAGGCAGGCGATGGCCTTGCCCACCGGGTCGGGCATCAGGTGGTGGTCCAGGTCGATGCCGTGGGCCGCCAGACGGCGCTGGGTGTCCGGGCGGACGACGCGGCCCGGGATGCCGACCACCGTCATGCCGTCCGGCACGTCCTTGGTCACCACCGAGTTGGCGCCGACGCGGCAGTTGGCGCCCACGGTGATCGGCCCCAGGATCTTGGCGCCGGACCCGACCAGCACGCCGTCGCCCAGCGTCGGGTGGCGCTTGCCTTTGGTCCAGGAGGTGCCGCCCAGCGTGACGCCGTGATAGAGCGTCACATCGTCGCCGACCTCCGCCGTCTCGCCGATGACGACGCCGGCCCCATGGTCGATGAAGAAGCGGCGGCCGATGGTGGCCCCGGGGTGGATGTCGATGTTGGTCAGCGCGCGGGCCAGATAGGACAGGAAGCGCGCCGGCCAGCGCAGGCCCCGCCGCCACGCGGCGTTGGACAGCCGGTGGATGACCAGCGCGTGGATGCCGGGGTAGCAGGTCAGCACGTCGAGGACGTTGCGCGCCGCCGGGTCGCGGTCGAAGACGCAGGCGACATCCTCGCGCAGGAGCCGCCAGAGGCTGGTCTCGTTCACGGCGAGGTCCGGGTGGGCGTCGATCGCGGCCATGGGGTCCTCCGGATCACGAGGGGGCGCAGCTCCAGCGCGTGGCGTCGTCGTGGAAGGCGACCAACTCCTCCGCGGTCGGGGCGCGCTTGGCGCGGGTGGCGAGCGCCCGTACCCGCGGCAGCACCGCCTGGGCGGTGGCGTCGTCGCAGGCGATGCCGAGCTGGCCGTAGGCCATCTTCACGCCCGCCGTGCCGGAATGTTTGCCCAGCACGATGCGATGCTCGCGCCCCACCTCGGCGGGGTCGAAATTCTGGTAGGTGGCGCGGTCGCGCAGCAGCCCGTCCACATGGATTCCGGCCTCGTGCGTGAAGACCGCGTCGCCGACGATGGACTTGTTGACCGCCACGGGACGGTTGGAGGCGCGCTCCACGAGGTCGGAGATCGCCCCCAGCGCGCGGGTGTCCACCCCGCTGTCCAGCCCGTAGAGCACCTTCAGCGACACCACCACCTCCTCCAGCGGGGCGTTGCCGGCGCGCTCGCCCAGGCCGTTGACGGTGGTGTTGACGTGGGTCGCCCCGCCCAGCACCGCGGCCAGCGAATTGGCGTTGGCGAGGCCGAGATCGTCGTGGGCGTGGATCTCGATCTCCAGGTCGGTGGCCCGGCGCAGCCGTTCGATGCAGGCGCGCGTCTGGAAGGGGTCGAGCACGCCCAGCGTGTCGGCGAAGCGGAAGCGGCGGGCGCCGGCCTCCTGCGCCACCGTCGCGGCGGCGATCAGGAAATCCATGTCGGCGCGCGAGGAATCCTCGCCGCCCAGGCTGACCTCCAGCCCGTGGTCGCGGGCCGTCTTGACCTTGCGTTCGATTTCCGACAGGGCCCAGGCGCGGCTGCGCTTCAGCTTCCTGGTGATGTGGATGTCGGAGACGGGCATCGACAGGTTGACGAAGCCGACCTTGCAGTCGAGCGCCGCCTTCAGGTCGGTGTCGTGCATGCGGCACCAGACCATCAGCCGGGCCTTCAGCCCCAGCGCGGCCACGGCGCGGATGCCCTCACGCTCCTCCGGACCCATGGCGGGGATGCCGATCTCAAGCTCCGGCACGCCGGCCTCGTCGAGCGCGCGGGCGATGGCGATCTTCTCGTCGAGCGTGAAGGCCACCCCCGCCGTCTGCTCCCCGTCGCGCAGCGTCGTGTCGTTGATGATGGTGGAACCGGCCTTCGGCATTCGGTCACATCCTCAATTGGGACTTAATCAGCGGCGGGTCTTGCCCCCTCCCTAACCCTCCCCTGCGAAGCGGGGGGAGGGAGGGGACCCACGAAGTGGGGAGGGTGGGGTCAACGGGGCCAGGAGGTGTGTCGCAGACCGGGCCGGGGAACCGCGTCCCGGCGGGTGTCGTCGGGCGGGTTGCCAGGGCGCGGGACCGGCCCGGCCTGCGATCTCGGTGTTACGAATAAAAGCTCTTACGAATAGACTGGCGCGAACTCCTTCGGAGCGCCCGCCTGCGACCAGTAAGGCGACAGCGAGCGCAGCTTCGCGATGATGCCGGGAACCACCGCGATCACCCGCTCGATCTCCTCCTCCGTCGTTTCGCGCGACAGGGAGAAGCGGGTGGCGCCGTGGGCGGCGGTGTAGGGCACGCCCATGGCCCGCATCACGTGGCTCGGCTCCAGCGACCCGGAGGTGCAGGCCGACCCCGACGAGGCGGCGATGCCGGCCTCGTTCAGCAGCAGGAGGATCGCCTCGCCCTCGATGTACTCGAAGGCGACGTTGCAGGTGTTGGGCAGGCGGTTGGCCGGGTTGCCGGTGACGAAGCAGTTCGGGACGGCGGCCAGGATGGCCTGCTCCAGCTTGTCGCGCAGCGCCTTCACCCGCGTGTTCTCGTCGGTCATGTGCAGCAGCGCGAGCTGCGCCGCCGCCCCCAGCCCGACGATGCCCGGCGCGTTCTCCGTGCCGGCGCGGCGCGAGCGCTCCTGGTGGCCGCCGCGCAGCATCGGGCGGAAGCGCAGGCCGCGCTTGACGTAGAGCGCGCCGATGCCCTTGGGGGCGTGCAGCTTGTGGCCGGACAGCGACAGCATGTCCACCGCGCTGTCGGCGAGCTTCATCGGGATCTTGCCGACCGCCTGCACCGCGTCGGTGTGGAACACCGCTCCCGCCGCCTTGGCGAGCTGGGCCAGCTCCTCGATCGGGAAGATCGTCCCGGTCTCGTTGTTCGCCCACATGATCGAGACGATGGCGACGTCGGGCGACAGGGCCGCCTTGTAGGCGTCGAGATCCAGGTTGCCCTGGCCGTCCACGGCGATGCGGTGAACGGTGTAGCCGCGCTTCTTCTCCAGATAGTCGCACAGCGCCAGAACGGCGGGATGCTCGACCACGCTGGTGACGATGCTCTTTTTCTTCGGATAGGCCTCCAGCGTGGACAGGATGGCGGTGTTGTCGCTCTCCGTGCCGCCGGAGGTGAAGACGATCTCGCTGTCGTGGGCGGCGCCCAGCAGCGCCTGCACCTGCTTGCGCGCCCATTCGATCTTGCCGCCCACCGCGGCGCCGAAGGCGTGCATGGAGGAGGGGTTGCCGAACTGCTCGGTGAACAGGGGCAGCATCTCCGCCAGCACTTCCGGATCGACGCGGGTGGTGGCGTTGTTGTCGAGGTAGATGCCTTGGGTCATGGCGTCACGCTCCCGCCGGCAGGAGGGAGGCGGGCTTGACGCGGACGAACTCGCCCAGCGCCTCGACCAGCTTGGCCTGCACGCCCATCATGGTGCCGGCGGACTGCGAACAGCCGGAGCAGGCGCCGGTCAGCCGGACGTAGATGTCCTTGCCGTCGATGTCCACCAGCTCCACGTCGCCGCCGTCGCGCTGGATCTGCGGGCGCAGCTCCTCGATGGCGACCATGATCTTCTGCATGCGCTGCACGTTGGTCAGCTTGGCCGGAGCCGCCGGGGCCTCGGCCTTCGGGGCCAGCGGCTTGATGGCGTCCAGCCCGACCGTGCCGGGGGCATGGGCCTTGGGCGGGGCCAGCGCGCCGGTCTTGGCGAGCACGGCCTCCAGCACCTCCTCGATCTTCTCGTGGCAGGTCTGGCAGGACCCGCCGGCCTTGGTGTAGTGGGTGACCTCTTCCAGCGTGGTCAGGTTGTTGACGGTCACCGCGCGCTCGATCATCGCCGCGTCGATGCCGAAGCACTTGCAGACCAGTTCGCCTTCCTCGTGGTCGTCCACCCACTCCTCGCCCTTGAAGTTGGCGATGGCGGCGCGGAGCGCCTCGGCGCCCATGACCGAACAGTGCATCTTCTCCGGAGGCAGGCCGCCCAGATACTCGGCGATGTCGCGGTTGGTGACGGCCAGAGCCTCGTCCACCGTCTTGCCGATGATCATCTCCGTCAGCGCCGACGAGGACGCGATGGCCGAGCCGCAGCCGAAGGTCTGGAACTTCGCGTCCTCGATGACCTGGCTGTCGGGATTGACCTTCATCATCAGCTTCAGGGCGTCACCGCAGGTGATCGACCCGACCTCGCCCACGGCGTTCGCCTCGTCCAGCGCGCCGGCGTTCTTCGGGTTGAAGAAGTGTTCCTTGACCTTGTCGGTGTAGTTCCACATGACGCCTTGCCTTTCCCGCGTTACCGGGCCCGAAGTGATCGGGTTGGGGAGTGTGTTCGGAGTTAGTGAGCGGTGCCGCAGCCGCCCGCCGACGGCGCGGAGGAGCAGCTTCCCCCCGGACCCGCCGAGAAGGACTTGCCGCAGCCGCAGGTGCTTCCCGCGTTCGGGTTGTCGAACTTGAAGCCCGCGCCCTCGACCCCTTCGACGAAATCGACCACCACGCCGGTCAGGAAGGGCTGGCTGGTCGGATCGACGAAGATCGTCACCGGGCCGAAGGTCAGCACGGCGTCTTCCTCGCCTGCCGCGGCCTCCAGCCCCATCTGGTACTTCATGCCGGCGCAGCCGCCGTCGGCCACCGCGATGCGCAGGCCGGCCGCAGCGCCGCCGGACTTCGCCAGCACGCGCTCCAGGGTGTTCACCGCCGCATCCGTCAGGGTCACCATGTCTGCCGCCTCCAAATGCTCCGTCGGGCATGCCGACCGATCTCGCCAACAGTGACAGCAAGCGGCGTGCCAATTCATAAGTAATTGATTTTTCGTGATTGTCGGATCGATGGGCTGACGCCTTCCCGACAATTGTCGGGTCGGACCCATGTCGGGTTTGCGACATCCTGCGACGAAAGGACGCACAATTTGTTTATGGGCTTTTCGGAAGGGCGCGGGCGGCCCATACAGGATCGTCGGTCGGGCGCACAATGGCGCACAACAACGGCCTGACAACTACAGATGGGGACAGGCGATGGACCGGCCGGTCGAACTGCGGATGTCCAACGGGCGCATGGCCTTCGGCGACGTGCCCGAACACATCGACGAAAAACTTCAGGCGGCGGTGAAGGCGCGCCCCGACGCCGCGGCCTGCGAAGCCCTGCTGTGGGAAGCGCACCGGCTGGGGCCGCGCGTGCTGCCGGTCTTCTACGCGCTCTACAAATTCTACTTCAACCGCAAGCGCTTCACGGACGCGGAGCGGGTGGCGATGATCGGGCTGGACGCGGCGGCGCGCGAAGGCGGCTATGCCGGCGATTGGCGGAGCCTGCGCGCGGACAGCACGGACTGGACGACGGAGGGCGCGCCGCGCTTCACCCTCTTCACCCTGAAGGCGCTGGCCTTCATCAGCCTGCGCAGTGAACGGGTGGAGGAGGCGACGGCGATCCTCGGCAAGCTGGCGGAGATCGACCCGCAGGATCAGGTCGGCTACGGCGTCATCGCCGCGCTGGCGAAGGGGTTGGACGGCGCGGCCGGTGGTCAGTAGCGGGGCAGAAGGCCCCGTACGTAATCGCGATCGACGTTGGCCTGTGCCCCGCCCACCGCTGCGGCGCGCAGGGCGGACGTCGAAAATTCCGGGGGAATGTCCACCCGCTGCACGCCGCCGCCGGGGGAGATTGCGTTCTGGAAGAAGGCGCGCAACCGATCGGCCTGACCTTCGAACGACGGTTCGGCGGCTTGGCCGGAACCGGCGGTTAACGGCTTGAAGACGGCATCCTCCAGGGAGAATTCCGAATTCTTCGCCACCTTGCGGGAAGAGGGCAGGCCGGCGCGCTCCGCCAGGATGGCGGCGGCGTCCTTCTCGCCAATACCGCGCAGCGCGTTGTCGATGCCGTCGAAATCGACGCCCAGCGACTTCAGCTTGTAGGCCGCATCGCCTTCCTTCCTGGTGTAGTTCAGGCGGGAGTCGGTGAAATCCATTCCGAAGAAGCCCGGCATGACCAGGCGGCTCATGCCGGAACGGTCCGCCGACAGAAGAGGATTGAGGCTGCGCGCCGCCAGGGTGTCCGAGGTGGCGGCCAGATCGCCCTCGCTCATCGCCGAGGCCAGCTTATCCATCAGGGAGGAGCGTTGCGTGAGCGTGCTGCCGAGCGCGTTGCGCAGGTCGTCGGCGCTGGTGGCGTCGTTCCGGAGCAGGGTGGCATGGTCGTTGTTGAACATGCGCGCGGTTGCGGCCACGGCGCTGCTGCGGGCCTGTTTAAGCCGTTGCGTCAGGGCGTCGTGAACCTCTTCGCCGGAGATCTTGCCGCTGTCGACGAGGCTGACCAGTTGGGAGCGCTGCTTGTCCGACAGGGCTTCGAACGCGGCGAGGGACTCGCCGCGCAGCGACTTTCCCAGTTCGCTGAGCGACACGCTGTCTTCCGTGGCCGCCCGCCCGCCGGACACCGCCTGGGTCTTGGCGGTTGCGGAAGACCTGGACGTTCCGAACGAACCGGCCAAGGGCGAGGATATGGACGTGGTATCGGACACATTCATTCCAGACCCTCCGCGGTTCGCCGCTCAACCGTTCATCGCAGGGTTCAGAATGACAACTTATCCTATGGTTGTCTTGGGCGATTTTGTCACGGGTTCCGGTGAACGCCTTCGGCGTCAGTCTCCGGCGCCGAAGCACACGGCTTCCGCGCCGCAGTCGCGGCAGACCGGGGCGCCGCAGGGGATCAGCCCGTCCCGTGCGCAGAGGAGGCGGTAGAGGAAGACCTTCCACCGGGTGCCGGTCGCGTTCAGCAGGGCCAGCGATTCGAAATGGCGCTCCATCAGCGCCGCGAGGTGGCTCGGTCCGGCCAGCCCCAAATCCCGCCACAGCTCGCCGCCGTCCAGCATGGCCCGCGCGATGATCGCGGCGAGCCATTCCTCCTCCTCGATGCCCAGCGAGCGGTGGGCCAGCAGGAGGGCGGCGATGTCGTCCGCCTCGCTCCGAAGAAGCGGGGGCAGGGGGGTGGGGGAGCAATCGGGAACCGGCATGCCCTCTTCGAAGGCACCGGGGTCGAAGGCGCCGGGAAAGTATTTTCCGAGGAGATGGGTCAGCGCCGGATCGTCGAGACCCAGCGCCCCCGGACCTGCCGGCCAGCGGCGGGCCAGGACGCAGGCGAACAGATGCGCGTCGAAGACATTGCAGCGTCCCTGGCGGTCGGTCAGCCAGCGGTACAGCAGCGTGGCGTCGCCCGCCCCCGGCGGGGCGGTGTGCAGGATGCCCATGGCGTCCATCCTCCGGGGGCGGGCGGGCGTCAGGCCGCCTTGGGCAAGTGGGTGATGCAGCTCTTCGAGCAGACCTTGCCGCAGCTCTCGCAGCCGATGCAGTTGCCGGCGTTCTTGACGCTCATGACCTTCTTCTCGGCCTCGTCGTCGAAGGCGTCCACGATGTCGCCGTCCTCGGTGATGCCGATCAGCTCCAGCACGTCGCGGCCACAGACCTTGAAGCAACGGCCGCAGCCGATGCACATCTTCTGGTCGATGTTTTCCACGAACTTCGGCGTCCAGGCGGCGCCGCCGCGGGTGGTGCCGGTCACGAACTCAGCCATCGTCTGCTCCTCAATCGGGCTTGGTGTGTCGTTTGGTGGGGTATGGGCGCTGCCGTTGCCCCACCCCGGCCTTCCCCCGCTATCGCAGGGGAGGGTGCCTTCTGCGAAGCGGCGGCCATCCCCTCCCCTGCGATAGCGGGGGAGGGTTAGGGAGGGGCAAGGTTTGTTCAGGCGGACGCCTTCTCCAGCGCCTTCAGCTCGGCGCGCTTCTCGGTCAGGGTCCTGTAGGCGTCGTAGGTTTCCTGGGCGACCTGGAGGATCGACTGCCAGTTCTGCGGCAGCTCCTCCGACAGGTCGTGCAGGTCCATCTTCTTCTGGGTCGCGCGGGCGTTCAGCTTCTTGACCTCGTCCTTCAGGGCGTCGATGTCGGACATGTCGGAAACCTCACAGATCGGCGACGTCGGGGTATTTGCGGATCAGCGCCACGGCCTCTCCCACGATCTTCGCGCCGTCGGCGGCCAGCTTCTCCAGCGACGGGAAGCCGAAGCGGTGGACGTCGCGCAGATGCTTGGACACGACGACCAGCCGGCCCGTGGTCAACACCATGCGGCCGAAGCCCTCGTGGCTCATCTTCATGATGGGGGAGGCGATCAGGCCGGTTTGCTTTTCGACCGTGATGCCCACGGCCTTGTAGAACAGCTCCAGCCGCCACAGCGTGTCGGGGTCCGGATCGCCCATGATCGGGATGGCGGCGCGGGCTTCCTTGTCCAGGATGAAGGGGGCGAGGATCGTCTCGTCGCTCTTGCCTTCCCAGGCGCCGTAGCTGTCTTCGGCGCGGAACAGCATGACCAGCGTCTTCAGGAAAGCCTCGGCGAGATCGCTCCCGGCGGCCACGGCGGTGTCGGTCATGCTCTCAATCCTCCTCGTCGAAGGCCAGCTCCTGCGGCTGGCCGGCGTTCAGGGCCTTGCGCAGCCAGGGCGGCGGGTTGCCGTTGATGGTTTCGACCAGACGGTCGAGCAGGGTGGTGATGCTGTCGGTGGCCTCCACCTTCACGGGGTGGATCTTCTTCGCCACCACGCGGGCGGCGGCGGAGGCGCCGATGGCCGACAGGTAGACGATGGCGCAGTCGGCCAGCGCGTCCAGCTTCGGGACCAGCTTGTCCTCGTTGCCGTCCTCGAACATCGAACCGCCGAACTGGCAGGTCTCGACCATCGTGTAGCCGGCCTTGTCCACCTCATAGATCACGATGTTCTTGGCCCAGCCGAAATGCGCATCGACGTGCTGCATGTCCTGGGTGCAGAAAGCGACCTTCATGTACCCTCCTTTGCGGGGCCGGCCTTCCTCGGCCTGGCCCACCACACTCAGCCGGCGCTGCATCCGCATGACCCGCTCCCGCAGTGCTGGCCGTGTTCATGCCCGTCCCCATGACCGTGACCTCCATGGCCGTGGCCATGCGCGTCGTGGTCCATCTCGCGGGACAGGAACAGGTTGCCGATCTCGAACAGAAGCTCGCGGGTGCCGCGGTAGCCGACATGGACCTTCAGCCCGGCGCCCAGGCGGTCGAACATGGGCAGGCCCATGCGGTGCAGCGGCACGCCGATGCGCGCCGCCCCCTGCCGCCCGTGCGAATTGGACACGATCAGGTCGGCGTCGCGGGCCAGCGTCTCCACGTCGGAATGGTCGCCGACCATGACCGTCGCGGCCTTCAGCTTCTCCAGGACGGCGGTCTGGGTGGGGGAGACGGCGGCGATGACCTCCGCCCCCATGTCCGACAGGAAGCCGGTCACGGCGTAGAGCAGGTCCGGCTCCAGCGCCACGGCGATCCGCTTGCGGCTGAAGAAGAAATGCCCGTCCAGCATGGCGTCCACCAGCGTCTCGCGCTGGCGCCGCAGCTTCGCCGGCACCGGGCGGCCCGACAACTCCGACAGGGTGCGGACGAGGCGGTCCGACGCCTCCAGCCCGGTCAGCCGGTCGAAGAAGAGGCTGCGCACGTCGGTCTTCAACTCCAGCGCGGCGGCGGCGACGCGCATGTGCTCGCCGATCACCAGCGTGGCTTCCGATGCGCCCATGGCGGCGATCCGCTCCACCGTCACGCCGCCCAGCGAGGTCGCCGTGAAATCGTCCGGCTGGCGGCCCGACATCGACAGCGACAGGTCGGGCAGAAAGATGGGCGACAGGCCGAAGCCCTCTATGATGTCGCGCAGTTCCTCCACGTCGCCGGGCGACAGGTGGCAGCCGGCCAGCACGTTGATCTGGCCCTTTACGGTGAAGTCCGCGGGCTGGACCACCTCCTCGACGATGCCGGTCACCGCGGCGGAGAAGCCGTCCTCGAAGCCGCCGGAGAAGTCGGGGGTGTTGGCGAAGACCAGCTTCAGGCCGGACAGCGCCGGGTTGCGCTGGCGGAACAGCGAATACTGCCCGGCCATGTCCTCGCCCTTGGTCTCGGTCACGCCGGTGGTGGCGACGCCGATCAGGGCGGGGGCGTTGCGCTCGTGGATGGTGCGGACGGCCTGTTCCAGATTGTCGTAGCCGCCGAGGATCGTGGACACCTGATCCATCGCGGTGGTCTGGAGCGGGATGGCCTCGCGGAAATGGCGGACCAGGAGGACCAGCCCGAAGGCGGTGCAGCCCTGGCTCCCGTGGAACAGCGGCATGCAGCGGTCCACCCCGAGGAAGGCGAGCGCCGCGCCCAGCGGCTGGCTCATCTTCAGCGGGTTGGTGGAGGCCGCCTTGGCGGAGTGGGGGAAGCGCTGGATGGTCCCCATGGCGGTCACGCCTCCACCGGCTTGGCGTCCGGCTTGGATTCCCAGGGAGCGGCGAGGCGCACCTGCCGCCAGATCGGGTTGGACAGGGTTTTGTCGATTTCCTCACACAGGTTGACGATGCCGTCATAGCCCGCGTAGGGGGTGTGGCGCTCCTGGTTCAGGTCGAGCCAGGGAACCTTGGCCTTCAGCGCGATGAACTGCGACCGGCCGCCGGACATCATGATGTCGGCCTCGCTGTCGCGCAGCATCTTGTAGATGTCGCGGGGCTTCAGGTCGTCCCACTGGTGGAATTCCTCGCCCTTCATCTTCTTGATGCGCTCCTTGTCCTCCTTGGTGGACTTCTTGGTGGAGGTGCCGACGATGGTCAGCCCGGCGCCTTCCAGCGCGGTGACCATCGACCAGCTCTTCACGCCGCCGGTGAACAGCAGGACGCGCTTGCCGTCGAAGCGCGGCTTGTAGGGTTCCAGACGCCGCCAGACGCGGCTTTCCTCGCGGGCGATGACGCCTTCGGTGCGGTCGATGATCGCCTTGTCGGCGCCGCGCTCCACCAGCAGGCGGGCCATGGTGCGCAGCGTGTCCGACATGTCCGACACGCCGTAGAAGGAGCCTTCGAAATAGGGGATGCCCCAGCGCTCCTGCATCTTGCGCCCGACATTCACCAGCGCCTGGGAGCAGACCACCATGGTCAGCCGCGCCCGGTGCGCCTGCGCCACCTCGTTGTAGCGCCCGTCGCCGGAGATGCAGGACAGGATGCGGATGCCGATCTCGTCGAGCAGCGGCTTCACCAGCCACAGTTCGCCGGCCAGATTGTATTCGCCGACGATGCAGATGTCGGTCGGGGTCGTGACTTCCGGCTCCACCGTGCCGATGACGTGGTCGAGCAGCGTCTCGCCGGCCAGCTTGTTGCCCAGGTTCTTCGACCCGACGAAGCCCGGCGCCATCACCGGGATCACCGGCTTGCCGAGCTTCTTCGCGGCGAACTTGCAGACCGCCTCGATGTCGTCGCCGATCATCGCCGGTACGCAGGTCTGGTAGACGAAGACCGCCGGCGGATCGTACTGCTGCACGATCTCCTTGATGGCCTTGTAGAGTTTCTTCTCGCCGCCGTGGATGATGTCGAGTTCCGACATGTCGGTGGTGAAGCCGGTGCGGTAGAGCTGCGAACCCGACGATTTGGTGCCGCGGTTGTCCCAGGAGTTGCCGAGGCAGGCGATCGGCCCGTGCACGAGGTGGGCGGCGTCGGCGATCGGCTGAAGCGCGATCATCGCGCCGTCATAGGCGCAGCCCCCGGCGGCGGCCCCCGGCTTCAGAGCCTTGGAGCAGCCCTTCTTGCGCTCCTTCTCCGATTTGGTCTGGTTGGTGGCGCAACCCGGCTCGTTGAAGACGTCCTGGAGCTTTTCCTGGAGCATGACCTTGCCTCCTCATGGCTGGCCAGAAGGGGAATGCATGGTGCGTGCCAATCGATCGGTTCGTGTTAACTCTTTGAATTATTGGAATTTGTCCGGTGCATGGCCTGTGTGCGATTGCTGACAATGGCCGCCCGGCGTGTCGGGTGTCGCACAGAGGGAGGCTGGCGGGTGTTTTCCCTTTGGGACTCTCCAAATAAGTGTTTTTGCAAGTAAGATTGATAATCTTGAAGCCAAGCAAATCGGATAAAAAACCTGTCGTGGCGAAACAGGAGGTTCGTGATGAGCAGACAATCCGGCCAGGAGGCCGGCGCGGCGGAAACCAGCCCTGACGGCGTGGATTCGGCGATCGCGTTGGATGACCAGCGGTGGTCGTGGCTTGCGGGCACCTACTGGTATGTGCCGGAGGTGTGCTTGCCGGCGCTTCGCCTGAAGAATTTCCGCGAAACCACCATCGAGACGGTGCAGGACCAGACCCTGTGGTGGTTCGAGGGCTTCGATGGCGGCTATCTGACGGGGCGCGCGGCGATCAGCATCGACGGCGGGGACTTCAAGTACCTCACGGTGTTCGGCTCCGTCACGCCGGACGGCGACGTGCTCCTGAGCTTCAGCCCGAGCGACGAGGACGGCGGCTCGTCGGGGGTGGGCACCGGCACGGACCCGCTGACGACCGGCTATGGCCGCCTGACGCGCTATCGGGGCGCCTGGGCCTTTCTCATGCAGATGACCAGCGGCACGAACGCCGTCGGCATGACCCATTGGGCCTACATGGTGCAGGCGACGCCGGACAGCGATGCGTGGACCAGCCTTCCCGGCGTGCCCGGCACCGGCATCGGGGACGTCTTTTCCTGAACCCCGTTTTCCCGGCCTGAATGAAAAACCGGAGCCCACCTTGCGGCGGACTCCGGCTTTCCGGGGAAGCGGCCGGGCGGGGGGATGGAGACCCCGCGCCGGCCGGGGAAATCAACGGACCAGATCGAAGGAGTAGTCGGTCTCGCCCACGATGTTCGTGTTCGCGTCCATGTCCTCGAAGATCCGATCCAGGATGCGCACCAGCACGTTCAGAGCGCCCTGGTAGCCCCAGGTCGGGTAACGGTGATGGTGGTGGCGGTCGAAGATCGGGTAGGTCAGGCGGATGAGCGGGATCTTGGTGTCGCGCTCCAGATATTTGCCGTAGCTGTTGCCGATGATGTAGTCGACCGTGTCGGTGAACAGCAGCGAGCGCAGGTGCCAGAGGTCCTTGCCGCCGTAGGCCTTGCCGGACTTGCCGAACGGCGAGGCGTCGAGCACCTTCTGGACCTGCTTCTCCCACTTCTTCGAGCCCGAGGTGGACAGGATGTGCACCGGCTCGGCACCCAGCTCCATCAGGAACTTCGACATGCCCAGGCAGAAGTCCGGGTCGCCGTACACGGCGAAGCGCTTGCCGTGCAGGTGGGTGTGGCTGTCGGCGATGGCGTCGACCAGACGGCCGCGCTCCAGCTTCAGCTCGGCCGGGACGGCCTTGCCGGACAGCTCCGCCAGCTTCAGGAGAAGCTCGTCGGTGGCCGCGACGCCCAGCGGGTAGTTGAACTTGGCGACCTGCTGGCCCTTCTCCTTGATGAACTGCAGGGACTGCGGGGTGCAGTATTCCTGCATGGAGATGGTGGCCTTGGCGTGGACGGCCTGCTTGGTGGCCTCCAGCGGGGTGCCGCCGTCATACATGCGGTACTCGCCGTCCGCGGGGGTGTCGAAGTTGTCCGACACGTCCGACAGGATGGTCATCTCGATGCCGAACAGGCCGGCGATGCGCTTCAGCTCGCGGTTGTTGCCGACCGCATAGCCGTCGAAGCCCGGGATCAGGTTGATCGTCTCGTTCTTCGGGGTGTCGAAGTTCTCCGACGTGCCCCAGAAGTAGGTCAGAACACCCTTGATCATGTTGTCGTAGCCGACGATGTGGCTGCCGACGAAGGCCGGGGTGTGGGCGAAGGGAACCGGGAAGTCCTGCGGGACGCTTTCCTTGTTCTTCGCGTTGTTGATGAAGCCGGACAGGTCGTCGCCGATGACTTCGGCCATGCAGGTCGTCAGCACGGCGATCATCTTCGGCTTGTACAGCGAATAGGCGTTGGCCAGGCCGTCGATCATGTTGTTCAGGCCGCCGAACACCGCCGCGTCTTCCGTCATCGACGAGGAGACCGCGGAGTTCGGCTCCTTGAAGTGGCGGGTGAGGTGCGTGCGGTAGTAGGCCACGCAGCCCTGCGAACCATGGACGAAGGGCAGGGTGCCCTCGAAGCCCTGGGCCGCGAACATCGCGCCGATCGGCTGGCAGGCCTTCGTCGGGTTGATGACGATCGCCTCACGGGCGAAGTTCTTTTCCTTGTACTCTTCCGTCTTGGTCCACGCGGAAACCCGGGCGACCTCTTCGTCGGAGTGGCCGTACTCGAACTCGGTTTTCTTACGCTCGAACAGCTCCTTGTATTCAGGCTGACGGAAGAGCGTAAAGTGGTCGATGACCTTGTCGGCGCTCTGGGAAACGGGGTGGGACATGTTCAATACTCCTATCTTCCAGAGGCCGCTATTAGAACGGAGCCTTCATGATGCCCCAGACGGGGTTGTTGATGGCCAGATCCATGTCGCGGGCGAAGATCGCGAACCCGTCGTAGCCGTGATACGGACCCGAGTAATCCCAGGAGTGCATCTGGCGGAAGGGCAGGCCCATCTTCTGGAAGACGTACTTTTCCTTGATGCCCGAGGCGACGAGATCGGGACGGATCGCCTCGACGAACTTCTCCAGTTCGAACGCGGTGACGTCGTCGTAGATCAGCGTGCCTTCCTTCACATAGTGCGGGGTGCGCTGATAGTCGTCGTTGTGGGCGAATTCGTAACCCGTGCCGACGATCTCCATGCCCAGGTCATGGTAGGCATCGACAACGTGGCGCGGACGCAGGCCGCCGACGTAGATCATGACCTTCTTGCCCTCAAGCCGCGGCTTGTACTTGGCAATCACGGCGTCGACCATCGGCTGGTACTTGGCGATGACCTTCTCCGCGTTCTCCTTGATCTTGTCGTCGAAGAGAGCGGCGATCTTGCGCAGGGACTCGGCGATCTGCGACGGGCCGAAGAAGTTGTACTCCATCCACGGAATACCGAACTTCTCTTCCATGTGGCGCGCGATGTAGTTCATCGAGCGGTAGCAGTGGATGAGGTTCACCTTCGCCTTCGGCGTGTTCTCCAGCTCGGCGAGCGTGCCGTCGCCCGACCACTGGGCGATCACGCGCAGGCCGATCTCTTCCAGCAGGATGCGGCTGGCCCAGGCGTCGCCACCGATGTTGTAGTCACCGATGATGGTGACGTCGTACGGGGTGGAGACGAAGCCTTCCTTCGGCTCGGTCTTCTCGAAGATCCAGTCGCGGATGACGTCGTTGGCGATGTGGTGGCCCAGCGACTGGGAGACGCCGCGGAAGCCTTCGCAGCGGACCGGAACGACCGGCTTGCCCAGCTCTTCCGCCTTGGCGCGGGCGACCGCCTCGATGTCGTCGCCGATCAGGCCGATCGGGCATTCCGACTGGATCGAGATGCCGTTGACGAGCGGGAACAGGTCGTTGATCTCGGCGATCGCCTGGTGCAGCTTCTTGTCGCCGCCGAAGACGATGTCCTTCTCCTGGAAGTCGGTGGTGAAGTGCATCGTGCCCCAGCTGTCCACGCCGGTGTCGCCGACGTAGTAGTTGCGGCGGCCGGACCAGGAGTAGTAGCCGCAGCCGACCGGGCCGTGGGAGATGTGGATCATGTCCTTGATCGGACCCCACACCACGCCCTTCGAACCGGCGTAGGCGCAACCACGGATGGTCATCACACCCGGGATCGACTTGATGTTCGACTTGACGCCGCAGTCCTTGGCCTCGGCCTCCAGCACGTTCAGGTGCTTGGCGCGGCGCTTGCGCGACTTGTCGGGATACGCTTCGAGAACCTTGTCGACGAGACCCTTGACGTCGACGCCTTCGTTCACGGACAGGCTCATGGTGCCAGTCTCCTGCTGCACTCATTATCCGCGCTACTGCAGCGCGGGACCGAGCCCCCTCTCTCCCACCCCGCGCACATGGTCGAGGTGGGCTGGGGAGGGGGCCAGTTCAGAACTGCGCCCCGTGGGGGACCCAGTCGTCAGGCCTTGGCGGCTTCCTTGGCCTGGAGCTCGGCGAGCTGCTGCTCCTCCGACTTCATGATGCCGAAGTCCATCAGCATCTCTTCCAGCTCTTCCATCGTGATCGGGGTCGGGATGGTGCCCTTGCCCTTGTTCGCGTGGACCTTGTTGGCGAGCTGGCGGTATTCCTGGGCCTGCTGGCTGTCCGGAGCGTATTCGATGACGGTCATGCGGCGCAGCTCGGCGTGCTGCACGATGTTGTCGCGCGGCACGAAGTGGATGAGCTGGGTGCCGAGGCGGCCGGCCAGGGCGGAGGCGAGGTCGATTTCCTTGTCGGTCTGGCGCTCGTTGCAGATCAGGCCGCCGAGGCGCACGCCGCCGCTGTGGGCGTACTTCAGAATGCCCTTGGCGATGTTGTTGGCGGCGTAGAGCGCCATCATCTCACCGGACATGACGATGTAGATTTCCTGGGCCTTGTTCTCGCGGATGGGCATGGCGAAGCCGCCGCACACCACGTCGCCCAGCACGTCGTAGGAGACGTAGTCCACGTCGTCGTACGCGCCGTTCTCTTCCAGGAAGTTGATCGAGGTGATCACGCCGCGGCCGGCGCAGCCGACCCCCGGCTCCGGACCGCCGGACTCGACGCACTTGATGCCCTTGTAGCCGATCTTCAGAACGTCCTCGAGCTCCAGGTCCTCGACCGAGCCGGCTTCGGCGGCGAGGTGCAGCACGGTGTCCTGCGCCTTGGCGTGGAGGATCAGACGGGTCGAGTCGGCCTTCGGATCGCAGCCGACGATCAGGATCTTCTGATCCAGCTCGACCAGCGCGGCCAGGGTGTTCTGGGAGGTGGTGGACTTGCCGATACCGCCCTTACCGTAGAACGCAATCTGGCGCAAAGACATGGGAGATTACTCCTTTGCTTGGGTCTACAGGGTGTCTTCAATTCCGGGGCGGCCAGCCCAGCGGCCGCTTCGACCCTCTATCTGCATGCCCCGTGCCAGTTTGCGAAAAAATTTCAAGTCATTGAAATTGAATGGAAAATCAGATCAAGGACGGGCGCGGTCCCCTTTGTCGGGCCTGTGACATACCCGACAAACCCCGACATTTTGTCGGGTCTCTCGCAATGCAAACGGGGATGGCGAAAGGGAATGGCGGCGGAGGCCGTCCGGGCGGTTCAGCCGGCGGCGTGGTTCAGCGCGTCGCGGGCGACGACGAGGCGCAGCGCCAGCGCTTCCAACTCGTCCCCGTCCTGGCCCATGTCATAGAGAAGCTGGGCCAGCGACTGGCCGCGGGCGAGCAGGCGGCGCGCCTTGGCCGGGTCGGCGGGGCGGGCCAGGATGGTGCCGACCAGCCGTTCCCCGGAGAGGCCCGCCAGCGCGCGGATGCGTTCGGCCAGACGGCGCTCCAGCGTGTCGAGGACCGGCGGGCGCCCGGCATGGTCCAGGTCGGTGCAGAACTGGTGCAGGGAACGGAGCTGGCGCAGCAGCGCCTCGAACAGCAGTTCGTCCAGGTCGCCGCCGTTTGCGGCCTTTCCGACGAGATCGAACAAGGTGTCGGAAAGCCGCCACGCCGCGGACAGGCAATCGTTCATCGCCTTGCGGTCGGCGGGTTCGACGAAGGCGTTGGCCTCCTCCCGGTGCTCCTCCTGGTCGTCCAAATTCCGCAGCGCGACGACGAGCAGCCCGTCCACCGAGGCCAGCGTGGCGAGGCTGGCGTGCAGCGCCTTGATGCCGCGGTCGGCGCCGAAGCCGTCCATCGCCTCCGCCGCGCGGCGCAGGGCGTGGCGGGTGAGGCGGCGCGACTGATAGACGACATCGCGCAGCGCGACGGTGGCGCCCAGCGCCTCCAGCATCAGCCGCCGGGCCTCGAAACGCAGCAGGGCGTGGGCGAGACCGTCCATCACGTTGGACGTGGCGTTGGCCGGATCGTCGTTCGCGCTCGTGTTCGGCGTTTCGCCGCGGACCAGCCGGTCGGCGTCGGCGCGGGCGTCCGCCTCGATGGCCGACACCACCGACAGCACGGCCCCCCGCCCGGCCCCGCGCAGCAGGGCCACCAGGGCACGCAGGGCGCCGGCCACCTCCAGCGCGCTGGGGAGCCCGTCCTCGGCGGAGCCCTTGTTGTGGACGATGCGGTCGATCAGATGGTCGCGCAGGCGGGGAAGCAGCACGTCCAGGATGATCGGCGCGGTGGGGCGCAGCAGCGCCTCCAGCAGGCGGCCCTGCGGCTGGCCCAGCATGGCGGCCAGCGGATTGATCGGCTTGGGCACCAGGCGTGGGCGGTGCGGCTCCAGCAGGGCCAGCACCTCGTCGCCGCGCAGGGGGGTGAGCGTCCCGCGCAGCAGACGGGCGAGCGTCACCGCGTCGCGGGCTTCCTTCGCGCCGCGCAGCGGTGCCGGTGCCGCGGCGCCGCGCATCGGCATCTTTTCCGAGACGGCGGAAGGAAGAAGAACGCGCGGGGGCTGTGCCGCCCGGTTGCGCGTCTCCTTTTCCTTTCGCTTCATCGGCCACATGGCCTTGCCTCGTCTTGCGGTGCGCTGAGTCCTCTTCGATCAACTATGGTGTCGCCTGACCATGCGTTCAAACGGATATTTTTCAGATATTTGGAGTAACCCGAAAGTTGTTTCGTCTCTTCGCCGGATTTGTTTCGGATTTCGAAATTCAGGGCGGGTGAGCCGGTGCCCCCTGCGATGACGCGGCCCCTTGGCGGACGCGCCGGTTCGCGGTATCCATGAAATAATTGTGGATTTGGGGACGCGATGGCGGACGGTTCGGCGAGCGGCGGGTTGAGGGATGCACGGGGGCGGCCGGTCGATCCGGATTCGCCGCTCGCGCTGAAGGCGCATCGCACCAACCTGCTGAACATTCCGGCGGAAACGCTGAGCGCGGAGTCGTTCAACGACGAGCCGCGGCGCCTGCGCATCGGCGCCACCCGCAGCGAACACGCGGCGCTGTTCGAGGCGCTGGACGAAAGCCCGACCAGCCTGATCGCCGCCGACATCTTCCAGCACTACATGGCCCGCACCTTCGGGCTGAACCCGGACTTTTCCGGCGCCGAGGGCGCGGACGGGCGGCGGCGCTACCGCGCCAGCTACCTGCGCCTTTTGAAAGGGTGGCTGTTCGACAGCAACAACGCCGAAGGGGCGGTGCTGAAGGGCTGGGTGGAGAGCCGCTTCGGCCTGCTGCCCACCTACCACAAGGAGCCGATCCTCCGCTTCGCCTCCGATGCCTGGAGGCTCTACGGCGAGGAGAAGGTCTCCTCCCGCTTCCACAACAACAACATCAACCTTCAGCTCGACCTGCTGTACGAATATTGCCAGTGGTGGATGCGCCGCGGCTGGCCGGACGCGCCGATGCCGTCGCGCGCCAGCCACATCCGGCTCTACCGCGGCGTCAACGATTTCGAGGAGCACCACATCGTCGCGCGCCCCGACAAGCGCACGGCGGTCCTGCGACTCAACAACCTCAGCTCCTTTTCCATCGAGCGCGACATCGCCGGCCAGTTCGGGGACTACATCCTCGAAACCTGGGTGCCGCTCACCAAGGTGGTCTTCTTCCGCGACATCCTGCCCCGCTACCCCTTCAAGGGGGAGGGCGAGTATCTGGTGGTCGGCGGGGACTACAGGGTGGGGGTGTCGCTTCTCTGACAACCGATCGCGGGACAGATCCGGCCCATGACCCAACATTCCATCCGTTCACGCGCGCTGGGCGCCTATCTCGGGCTTGCCTGCGGCGACGCGCTGGGCGCCACCGTCGAGTTTCTGACAAAGGGCGAGATCGCCCACCAGTACGGCGTCCACAAGCACATCAAGGGCGGCGGCTGGCTGAAGCTGCCCGCCGGTCAGGTGACCGACGACACGGAGATGTCGCTCCACCTCGGCCGCGCCATCCTGTCCGGCCCGGAGTGGGACGCCCGCCGCGCCGCGGAGGAGTTCGCCGTGTGGCTGAAGGGCGTTCCCGTCGATGTCGGGGACACGACACGGCGCGGCATCCGCCGCTTCATCATGCACGGCACCCTGTCGGAGCCGGAGAGCGAGTACCACGCCGGCAACGGCGCGGCGATGCGCAACCTGCCGGTTGCCCTGGCGACTCTGGGCGACGACGCGGCCTTCGAGCGCTGGACGGTGGAACAGGCGCACATCACCCATTGCAACGTCCTGTCCGATGCGGCGACCCTGACGCTGGGCCACATGGTGCGGCGTCTGGTGCTGGGCGGCGGCGTGCTCGACGTGCGTGACGAATCGAACAAGCTCATCGCGAAGCACCGGCAGTTCAAGTTCCAGCCCTACCGGGGCCTGTCCACCGCCTACATCGTCGATACGATGCAGACGGTGATGCACTACTATTTCCAGACCGATTCCGTGGAATCCTGCGTCGTCGAGACCGTCAACCAGGGCGGCGACGCCGACACCACCGGCGCCATCGCCGGCATGCTGGCCGGCGCCACCTATGGGGTGGAGAGCATCCCCCCGCGCTGGCTGCGCAAGCTCGACCGCGAGGTCTATGACGAAATCTGCGCCCAGGTGGACGGGCTGCTCGCCCGCTCCCCGGCGCTCAAGCAGGGGTGACCCCGACCATGGCCGACGTGATCTTCTTCGAAAAGCCCGGCTGCGCCGGCAACAACCGCCAGAAGGCGCTGCTGGCCGAGGCCGGACACACCGTCCACGCCCGCGACCTGCTGTCCGAACCCTGGACGGTGGAAACGCTGCGCCCCTTCTTCGGCGAGCGCCCGGTGGCCGAGTGGTTCAACCGCGCCGCCCCCGCGGTGAAGAACGGGGAGGTCGATCCGGACGCGCTGGACGAATCCGCCGCCCTGGCGCTGATGCTGAAGACGCCGCTGCTGATCCGCCGCCCGCTGATGCAGGTCGGCGACCGCCGCGACTGCGGCTTCGAGGCGGAGCGGGTGGACGCCTGGATCGGGCTGGCCGCCGGAGCCCCCGAAGGCAAGCTGGAAGGCTGCGCCCGCGCCGGCATGCCGCCCTGCCCACCACCCGCAAAGGGGTGACGGGACAACCCCGACTGTCGTAGGTTTGCCCCCGTCCTGTTTGAAACCCGACATACCTTCGATGGGGGCCGATCCATGTGCGAACTCCTGGGCATGAGCGCCAACGTGCCCACGGACATCTGCTTCAGCTTTCGCGGCCTGATGCGCCGCGGCGGGCAGACCGGCCCGCACCGCGACGGCTGGGGCATCGCCTTCTACGAGGGGAAGGGCTGCCGCACCTTCCACGACCCCGCGCCGAGCTGCGAGTCGGAGATCGCGCGGCTGGTCAGCAGCTATTCCATCAAGTCCTGCGTGGTGATTTCCCACATCCGGCGGGCCAACCGCGGGCGGGTGGCGCTGGAAAACACCCACCCCTTCACGCGGGAGCTGTGGGGCCGCGTCTGGACCTTCGCCCACAACGGCCAGCTCAAGGGCATCAAGGACCGGACGCTGACCTTCTACGCGCCGGTGGGTTCCACCGACAGCGAGCACGCCTTCTGCTGGCTGCTCGACCAGATCCGCATGCAGTATCCGGAGCCGCCGAAGAACAGCGCCGCCCTGATGCGGCTGATCCGCGACCTCGCCACCGACCTCGGCAAGCTGGGCGTCTTCAACATGCTGCTCAGCGACGGGCGGTATCTGTGGTGCCACTGCGCGACCAACCTCGCCTGGCTGACGCGCAAGGCCCCCTTCGGCCCGGCGACGCTGATCGACGAGGACATGAGCGTCGATTTCGCCAAGGAGACGACGCCCGACGACGTGGTGACCGTCGTCGCCACCCGCCCCCTGACCCGCGATGAGAACTGGACCGTCATGAAGAGCGGCGAGATGGTCGTGTTCCGCGGCGGAAATCTGGTGCGTTGACCGGCGATTGTTCCAATCCGCGCAACGAAGATTGGCGAAATCGGGGCTCAATCGAACGGCGTAAGCGGGCTTATGGTCACGTCCGAAACACACCGAAGCGATGACGGCGCCGCACCGGCGCCCCGCTTCCCGGACAGGACGGAATGACCATGAAGCTTCTCCACATCGACTCCAGCCCGCTGGCCGACGCCTCCGTTTCGCGCCAGCTCACCGCCTCCATCGTCGAGGCGCTGCGCCAGGCGACGCCGGACGCCGAGGTCTCCTACCGCGACCTGACCGTCGCCCCGCCGGACCACCTGACGGGCGAGCTGCTCCAGGTCGTGAAGTTCCGCAACCTGGAGGGCCTGTCCGCCCGCCAGCAGGAGGAGCTGGCCCTGACCGACGCTCTGGTGGACGAGTTCCTGGCCGCCGACGTGGTGGTGATCGGCGCCCCGATGTACAATTTCTCGGTCCCGACGCAGCTCAAGGCCTGGATCGACCGCATCGCCCAGGCGGGCCGCACCTTCCGCTACACCGAGAAGGGGCCGGTCGGTCTGGCCGGCGGCAAGAAGGTCTACATCGCCTCCACCCGCGGCGGCGTCTACTCCACCAACGCCGCGATGAGCGCGCTGGACCACCAGGAATCCTTCCTGCGCACGGTGCTGGGCTTCATGGGCGTCACCGACGTGACGGTGATCCGGGCCGAGGGCATCGGCATGGGTCCGGACGCCCGCGCCAGGGCGCTGGCCGCCGCCCAGCAGGAAATCGACGCCCTGGCCGTTCCGGTCGCGGCGTAAAGGGTTGACTGGCCCCTCTCCCCCCTGGGGAGAGGGGCTTTTCGTCACGCCCCCATCGCTTCCGCGATCCGCCGGATCGCCTCGTCCAGAGGCAGGTCGAGGCGGGTGATGTTGTGAAGCTCCAGGAAGCGGGCCTCGTTCCTCGACAGCTCGCCCTCGATGACCGCCCAGTGCTTGTCGGACGACCGCTTGGCGATCTGGCGGGCGAAGGTGCGCTGGATCTCCTGATCGAAGCGGCAGCCGAGATAGAGGAAGTTCTTCCCCGCCCGGCGTTCCTGCACGACGGCGGGGATCGGCGTCTGGATGTCGATTTCCGTCAGGATCTCGACAAAGTCGCTGTCGGAAATCAGGTAGTTCCCCGCCGGGGCCGCGCTGCCGGATGGCTTGTAGAGCAGGGTCTCCCAGCCGGACGCCGCGGCGGCCTCCACCTCCGCGCCGCCGGGGGCGTAGTATTTCACCCATTCGCCGACGCCCTGCGGGTGGGACAGGCCCTGGATCTGCCCCCAGCTCCGCCCCGCATCGGCGGTCAGCAGGCTTTCCAGCGCGTTGTCGTACCAGACATCGACGATCATCGGCGGGGCGGGCAGGGTGGCCAGCCAAGTGTGCACCGGCGTGGCCGGCACCTCGCGTTTGAAGATCTCGTTCAGGATGTTGTCGAGCGTCTTGCGGTGACGCCGCGATTCGATGAACTGGGCGACCGCGGTCAGTTGGCTGCGGATGCGGCCCGGTGCGGCGACCTTGGCGTTCAGCCGCCGGGCCAGTTCCAGCGAATTGCGCGGGATGGGGCAGTCGGCCTCCGGCAGCAGCGCGAAGGCGCCCGGCCCGAGATAGGGCACCACGCCCCGCGCCTTCAGCGCCGTGGCGATCTCCGCGATGAGGGTGTCCGTGCTGTCGATGACGGCGGTGTCGGTCATGCTAACCCCGTTCGGCTTGCGTTTGCCCCCTCCCTGACCCTCCCCCGCTGCGCAGGGGAGGGGATTTCAGTTGGAAAGGGGCGCGTTTCACAAATAGATCGCCGCGCCCGCCCCGGTGTTGACGGTGGCGTCCTTCAGCGTGTCCACGATGAACTGCACCTCGTCGGCGGTGACCTTGTGGTGCAGCGGCAGGGCCAGCACACGGTCCACCGTCTTCTGGCAGACCGGGCAGTCGGCCCGGCTGGCGCCGCGCTCCTGGTAATATTGCTGGGTGTAGAGCGCCTGCCCGTAGTCGGACGCCTCCACGTCGTGCGTGGACAGATCCTCCAGCACCGCCTTGCGCCCCGACGCCGTGAAGCGGGTGCCCAGGTGCACGGCGTAGACCATGGGATGCACGTCGTCGGCGCCCGGCCCCTTGTAGGGCGGCTTGATGCCTTCGAAGGAGGCCATGGCCGCCTCGTAGAAGCCGACCACCGCCCGGCGCTTCGCCAGGATCTCCGGCAGGCGCTTCAACTGGACGAGGCCGAGCGCCGCGGTCAGGTTGCTCATCCCCGCCTGGAAGGGGATGGTGCGGGTGATGACCACCGTGTTGCGGTGTTCCATCTCGCGGCGGCGCAGGTAGCGGAGCTGGTGGGCGAGGTTGCGGTCGTCGGTGACGATCATCCCGCCTTCGCCGGTCACCAGAACGCCGGGTTCGGAAAAGTCGAAAATCGCGCAGTCGCCGAAGCTGCCGACCAGCCGCCCCTTGTAGGAGGAGCCGATCGCTTCCGTCGAATCCTCGATCAGGATCAGCCCCTTGTCCGTGGCGAGCGTGCGCAGCTCGTCCCAATGGGCGGGGTGGCCGTTGACGTTTCCGGCCAGGATGGCCTTGGTGCGCGGCGTGATCTTCGCCTCGGCCTTGGCCGGGTTGATGGTGTGCTGCCAGTAGTCGATGTCCACGAAGACCGGCTCCGCCCCGGCCAACGCAATGGCGTGCTGCACCTGATGCCAGCCGAAGGGGGAGCAGAGAACCTCGTCCCCGGGGCCGATGCCGTAGGCTTTCAGAACCATCAGGGTGGCGATGGTGCCGCTGGAAACCGCCACCGCGTGGGCGCGGCCGAGATACGCGGCGAAGGCGTTCTCGAATCCCTCCGTCATCCGCCCGTCGCCGAGGCTGCCGGAGGTCAGGATGCGGCTGACCACCGCCAGCTCGGCCTCCGAAATGTCCGGGTCGATCAGCGGGATGTAGTCGCCGGGTTCGCCGTCCGCATCGTCTTCGGGCATCGTCATTCCGCCATCCTCATTCAATCGTCCTCGTCCCGCTGCGCGATCACCACGCCGGTCGCCGTCTCCGGCTTGTTGGTGATGAGCCAGCAATGGTTGCTGCCGTCCACGAGGTAGAGGTTGAAACCGGCCTCCTCCCGGAAGGCGTCCTCCGCCATCACCGCGGCGTGCGCCCCGGTGACGTTGGACAGGTCCGGGTTCGCCTCGCGCACGGCGCGGACGACGTCGTCGAGCCGGATGCCGTCCGCGAAGAGCTTGCCGGCCAAAGCGGCGATGAAATCGATCCGTTCCGGGGTCAGGGCCATGGCCGTCACTCCGCGCCGCGCTTCTTGGCCTCGACGGTGATGGGCAGGCGGGTGTCCGCCGGCATCTCGGGCATGTCCAGCGTCCAGCCGTTGGCGACCTTGACCCAGCCGCCCCACACGCCCGGCTTCTCCATCTCCACGATGGGCTCTTCCAGGTCCTTCTTGGCGACGTAGATCGTGTATTGCTCACCGGCCTTGCGCAGCATCACCTTCATGTCACTCTCCAGTCGTCGTGTGTTTGGCTGTTGTTCTGTCAGGCCGTGATCCGCGCGTAGAGCGCGGGGAACTCGTTCAGGACCGACTCCACCTCCGCCGCCGTGCTGAAGCGGCCGAGGGAGAAGCGCAGGCTGGCCGCGGCCTCCGCCGGGGACAGGCCCATGGCGGTCAGGACGTGGCTCGGCTCGTTGCCGCCCGTCGCACAGGCCGCCCCCATGGAGACGGCGATGCCGGCGCGGTCGAGCCGCATCAGCAGTTCCTCCGCATCCACCGGGCGGCCCTGCGGGTCGGCGAAGCGGATGTTGCTGGTGTTGGACAGGCGGGTGGCCCCCTCGCCGTTGACGCGGCTGCCCGGCCATGCGGCGAGCACGCCACGCTCCAGCCGGTCGCGCAGGATCGCCATGCCGCCGGCCTCCGCCACCGTGGCGGCGGCGCGGTCGGCGGCGACGCCGAAGCCGACGATGGCCGGCACATTCTCCGTCCCGCCGCGGCGGTGGCGCTCCTGATGGCCGTGGATCAGCGGGGCGAAGGGCACGCCCTTGCGGATGAAGAGGGCGCCGGCGCCCTTCGGCCCGTGCATCTTGTGGGCGGACAGGGTCAGCAGGTCGGCGTTCACCGCGTCCACCCGGATGGGCAGCCGCCCGGCGGCCTGCACCGCGTCGGTGTGGAACAGCGCGCCGCGCGCCTGGGCGATGTCGGCGGCGGCGCCGACCGGCTGGATCGCCCCGGTCTCGTTGTTCGCCCACATCACGGAAACCAGCGCCGTCTCCGCCGTCACCGCGTCGCGCAGGTCGGAGAGCGCGATGGTGCCGGTGCCGTCCACCGGCAGGACGGTGACCCGCCAGCCCTGCCGCTCCAGATCCCCGGCCAGCAGCAGGGTGGAGGGATGCTCCACCGCCGTGGTGACGAGGTGGCGGCGCTCCGGACGCTCCGCCGCGACGGCGCGCAGCGTGCCGAGCAGGGCGGTGTGGTTGGCCTCCGTCGCGCTGGCGGTGAAGAGGATCTCGGCGCTCTTCGCACCGACCAGCGCCGCCACCCGGGCGCGCGCCTCGCCCACCGCCCGTTTGGCCGCCATGCCGGCGGCGTGCGGGCTGGAGGGGTTGCCGAACTCCCCGGACAGGTGCGGCAGCATCGCCTCCCGCACCTCGGGCGCCAGCGGGGTCGTCGCGTTGTTGTCGAGATAGATCATGAGTCCATCGGGAGCCGTGGCACGAACGGGCGGAAGCGGTCAGTCCATCACGCCGGGAACGCCGCGGCGGCGGCCGTCGGCGGGAACGATCTCCTCCTCCAGGCAGCCGACGACGACACCGGCGGGGAACTCCACGAGGTAGACGGGGATCTGCGTGCCCTCGGCGTGGCCGATGCGCACGATGGTGCCGGGCGTTCCCTGGGGGACCAGCAGGGCGCCTTCGGCGGCGCTGGGGTGGCTGCCGTCGTTGTGCAGGTCCACCGCGGCGGTGACCGCCAAGCCCCAATCGTAGAGCGGCTCGCGCGGCGGGATGAAGCCGGGCTTCTTCGCTTCGGTAACGGCGTCGCTCATCGCGTGCTCCTTAGGCGGGAGGGTTGCGGAAGGGAAGGGTCACTGGGGGTCGTTGCAGTGGGCATCGACCAGTTCGAGTTCCTTGGCGCGCATGCCGACGATGATGCGCTTCTCGTAAAAATCGATTCCGTAGATGTAATACATCTGAAGGTAGGTACCGATCGACTTGACGTAGCCGATGTCGCCGGTGCGGATCAGGAAATCGCCCATCGGGCGTCCGGGATAGGTGCCGTCGTTGCGCACATCCCGAAGCGCGCGGACCTTCTGGCCTTCCTCGAAGGCGGGGCGGTCTTCCAGTTCGATCGGTTCGTTGGGATCGCGGGCGCGCTCGCGCATTCGATGCTCCTGGGGCGGGGGCGGGGGCGTCAGTCGGGAATCAGGTCGCCGGTGGCGGGCAGTCCGGCGCGGCGCTTCTGCGCCACGGTGCGGACGTCGTCCACCGGGTCTTCGGTCAGCGGGCCGAGGTCTTCGGGCGGGAGGCGGCTGGCCACGACGAAGCGCACGCACCAGTCCGCGTCGCCGGTCAGGGCGGACAGCTTTTCCGGCGGCAGGCGCCGGGCCACGACCATGCGCACGCGGGCGCTGTCGTCCCAGGCCATGCTCATCAGCCATTCCAGCCCGATGCGGTTGGCGACCTCCAGCCGGATTTCCGGGTCCTCGTCGTGCATCATGGCCGGCAACATGCCTTCGGGCACGCGCCGGGCGACGCGCAGCCGCACGGAATAGTCGGAGTCGCGCATCAGCGGGGCGAGGTCGGCGTCCTCCAGCCGGGAGGCGACGGCGATGCGCACCTCGCGGTCGGGGTCGCCGCGCATCTTCAGCAGCAGGCGGCGGGGCAGGCGGCGGGCGACGGCGGCGCGCACCGTCTCGTCCGGGTCCTCCATCAGCCGCGGCACGATGAAGATCGGCGCGAAGCGGGCGGCGTTGGCCCGGACCTCGAAATAGGGATGGTCGAGATGCTCGCCCGCCAGATCGTCGTTCCATTGAAAGAAGCGCTGGATGCGCTTGGCGTAGCGGTCGTGCACGCAGGCGCGCAGCGGTTCGCAGCGCCCCTCCGCCTTGCGCCCGAGATAGGCGCAGCCGCCGCAATCGACGGGGTTGCCCAGCCAGTCCAGCGCGCTGTCGATGTCGTCGCTCATGCGTCGTCGTCCTCCGGGCCGGCTTCGTGGCGGTCGGCAACGGCGAGCAGGCGGGCGGTGCCGAAGCGGTCCTTCGGGTCCAGTTCCCGGACCTTGTTCAGGGCTTCGCGCCCTTCGGCCAGACGGCCCAGGCGCAGCAGCAGGTAGCCGACCGCGGTCAGAGCGAACAGGAACAGGCGTGGGGCCGGCTCCAGACCCGCGAAAGGCGCGTGGTCCCGGCCGACCGTGCGCCAGTCGGTGTGGTTCAGGCCGATGGCCGCCATGGCGTGGCCGAGCATCCGCTCGCCGTACATCAGGGCGGTGTCCAGGTTCGCCTTGTAGAAGTGAAACTTGTAATGGCCGAGATCGACCAGCCGGTGCCCCGGCGCCAGTTCGGCGGCGCGGGCAAGGTACCGCTGCGCCGCGTCGGCGTCGGCATAGCTGGCGGCGGCCAGATGCAGGAACCGCTCCGCCTCGGGCGGCAGGTCGCCGCCGTAGTAACGGCGGTTGAGCCAGCCTTCATCCACCTCGTCCAGCATGGCGGTGCGCTCCATGGACGCCCTCTCCCGTGCCGGGACGGGAGAGGGGCTGTCGGGCGATCAGGCCGGGACGCAGCAGTCGGCCGGGCAGACCGAGGCGCACTGCGGGCTGGAGAACTGGCCCTTGCACTCGGTGCACAGGTCCGCGTTGATGGCGTAGGCGCCCTTCTTGAAGCTGATGGCGTTGTTCGGGCACTCGGCCTCGCAGGCGCCGCAGGCGGTGCAGTCGGAAGCCTTGATCTTGTAAGCCATGACACTCTCCTTGGGTGTGGTGGCGGCTGTTGCGGTGGGCCGCCGGTTAAGTCCGTGGGGTCGATCGGTCCTGTGGGTGTCAGGCGCGCCGGGCGGTGAAGGCGCCGGTGCGGATCACCGCGTCCTGCCCTTCTCGCGCGTTGACGGCACCTTGGCTGAGGCGCTCGGCATAGTCCTTGAAGTAGGTCAATGCCGACTCCTCGATGTATTCGAAGGCGAAGCGGTCAACCGGCTCGATGCCCGCGTCCTTGAGATTCTGCGACGGGCAGCCGCCGATCTTGGCGACGAAGACCGCGGTGCAGTCGTTGATCGCCGACAGCACGCTGCCGAGCGCGTCCGCGTCGCCCGAACCGCCTTCGCAATACTGGTCGACGCGGCGGTGGCCGACGAACTTGGCGCCTTTCGGGCCGACCTCGTAGATCTGGAATTCCTTGGCGTGGCCGAAATGCTCGTTGATGCGCTCCCCGCCCTTGGTGGCGACGGCGATCAGGATCGGCTGCACTTCGATGCCGACCGTCTCGACCACCTCGGCCTGGGCGGCGGCCTTGGCGGCATGGCGCCCGGCGCGTTCGCCCTCGACATGCTCGCGGTAGGTGCGGGCGGCCTCCTGGTCGTACTCCACCTCGCCCATCGCCTCGATCCGGTCGATGGTGAATTCGGAGCCGCGGTCCTCGCCCAGCAGGCCGACCGCGTCGGCGCGGCACTGGCGGCAGTGGCGCATCAGCTTGGCCCCGCCCTCGCACTGGTCCTGCAGCGCCTTCAGCTCCTGCGCGGTCGGGCCGCGCTGGCCGGTCAGGCCGAAATGGGTGCCGTGCGCGGGGTCGGAGATCAGCGGCATGATGTTGTGCAGGAAGGCGCCGCGGGACTTCACCGCCTTGTTCACGTCCATCAGGTGCTCGTCGTTGATCCCCGGGATCATGACGGAGTTCACCTTCACCAGGATGCCGCGCGACGTCAGCATCTCCAGCCCGAGCATTTGGCGCTCGTGCAGGATCTTGGCGGCGTCCAGCCCGGTCCAGCGGCGGTGGTCGTGGAAGATCCAGGGATAGATGTGCTGCCCGATCTCCGGATCGACCATGTTGATGGTGATCGTGACGTGGTCGATGTTGTAGTTCGCGATGGTGTCCACATGGTCGGGCAGGGCCAGACCGTTGGTGGACAGGCACAGCTTCAGGTCCGGCGCCTTCTTCTGCAGCATCTCGAACGTCTTGAAGGTGTTCCTGCCGCCCGCCGCCAGGCTGTCGCCGGGGCCGGCGATGCCGATGACGGAGAGCTGCGGAATCTCCTGCGCGACGGCCAGGATCTTGCGGAGCGCCTGATCGGGGGTCAGCTTCTCGGAGACCACGCCCGGCCGGCTCTCGTTCGAGCAGTCGTATTTGCGGTTGCAGTAGTTGCACTGGATGTTGCAGGCCGGCGCCACCGCGACGTGCATGCGGGCGAAATAGTGATGCGCCTCCTCGGAGTAGCAGGGATGGTTCTTCACCTTCTCCCACACCTCCGGCGCCATGTCGGCGGGGCCGTCCGACGAGCCGCAGGAGGAGGACGCGCAGCCGGAAGCGGCGGCGGGCGGCGCCTCGGCGGGAGCCTTCAGCTCACCCACGCCCAGGATGCTGTCGAGCGAAATAACGTTGGCCATCGTCCACTCCCTTCCCAGCCGCGCCATCGGCGCCCTTGGTCGGTTCCTTAAAAGCAAGTTCGGGGCCAACCGGGTGAATTGTGTATTTTCAGTGGGTTGGGATGGTGTGTCGGGCCTGCGGACCATGTCGGCAATCCGACAAAGGCGGACAAAGCCAAACAATGGCCGACAAAGACGCCGCCTGTCGGGGACCCGACACGGGGGGTGCGACCCCTCAGGCGGTGCCGACGCGGAAGGTCAGGACGTGGTCCTCGTCCGGTCCCAGCGGCTCCGCCCCGAACCCGATCAGTCCGGTTCCGGCCAGCTTCGTCGAATCGCGGCGCAGCAGCAGCGACGGGGAGTCGCCCGTGCGGATGAAGGTCCCATTGGTCGAATGGTCGGTCAGCAGGAAGCCGCCGCGGCTGAAGTCGATCACCGCGTGCTGGCGCGAGGTCCGGCGGGAGGGGATGCGCAGGCCGCAGCTCTCGTCGCGCCCCACCGTGACACGGGGCAGCAGGGGGGTCAGCGTCGCGTCGGTGCAACGCCCGGACAGGCGCAGGGACGGCAGGCCGCGCCCGCTGCCGGGCACCGATGTGGTCAGCGCGACGGTCGCGTTGTCCTCGGCCTCCGGCACCGCGTCGCCGCTGCGGATCTGATGGACGCGCACCGGGGCGGCCTTTCCCTTCACCGCGACGCTGTTCAGAAGGCGCGCCCGTCTCAGCAGGGGCGGGGAGAGGCGGTGGACCAGATCGTCGGTCGCCAGGATCTCGCCGGGGCGGGCGATGGACTCCAGCCGGGCGGCGACGTTGCAGGCGTCGCCGTAGAGGTCGCCGGGGCCGGCGATCACCGGTCCGAAATGCAGCCCGGCGCGCAGGCGCAGCCCGAAGTCCGCCTGCCGCTCCGTCATGGCGAGCGCGGCGCGGGCGGCCCCGTCGGCGGCGGGGAAGCAGGCGAGCAAGCCGTCGCCCAGGCTTTTCACCACCGTTCCGGCGTTCTCCACGACGATCCGACGCAGATCCTCCAGCACCCGCTGGGTCAGCGCCGCCGCCTTCCGGTCGCCGGCCAGTTCATAGAGCAGCGTGCTGTCGGCGATATCCACGAAGAGGAGCGCGAGGGGCTTTTCCATCTCGTGCAAAGCCCTGAAGCCGGAGGTTGCGGGAGGCTCGGCGCGGCGTACAGCCGTTAGTCTTCCTTCATAACACAATACAGCCGGAAGCGGTGGGGGCGATCTTGAGGCGATCGGCAAGGCGCTGCGCAAGGCCGGCGAAGGGGACGCCGCCGCCATCCTGGTGGAGCGGGCGGGCCTGCCCACGGCGCGGAAGGTGGCGGGCGATCAGGATTGCTTCGTGGACGACGCCCTCGTGAAGCCCCGGACCGCGCCATCGGGCGGTTCGGTGCCGGATGCTCTTACCTACAGCGGAAAACGGCGGTCGTTCCTCCAAGCCTCTTCGGCGGAAGCCCGCAAGGTCGGCACGTTCGCAGGCCATGCGGTTTATCAGGTCCGATGGGCGGTGCGCGCTCCGTCCCTCGGCTTCGACACGCCTTTTCCGATCGGGACCGTCGGATCAGCCTTCCGAGACTGTCTCCGCGCCGTCGTTCCGTGCGCGCTGCTCGGCCAGACGCTGCTTCAATTCCTTGACGGTGACACCCCCGACCGCGATGTCCTCGTCCGGCAGTTCGTGGATCGACACCAGGAAAAGCTCCTTCGGGATCCCGGTGATCCGCACGGAAACGTCCGTCAACTGCCGGATCAGCTCCGCCTTGACCTCCTTGTTCAGCGCTCCGGATTCAAAAACGATCACAGGCATGACCTGTCCTCCGACATGTGTGGTTGCGGCGCCAGAATGAGAGTCCCAGACGCCACCAACATTTATCAAAGGTTGAAAAATCATCCATCAACACGCCCGGACGCCATGTGACAGTTCGTCTCACGGCGGCCGGGATGCGTTGGGTCCGGTCCGGCGCCGTCTCCGATGGGCGTCGCCGTTGCCCAGGCGCAGGAAGCGCAAATCAGATACATGACCGGTCTGGCCACCGGCTGTCGGGGGCCGCCATCGAGGGGCCGCCATCGAGGGTGATGGCGGAGGCACCGGCCGTCAGAAGCGCTTGATCTCGATGTTGTACTTGCGCAGGGCGTAGCTCACCTGACGGGTGGTCATGCCGAGCAGGCGGGCGGCCTTGGCCTGCACCCAGCCGGTGCGCTCCATCGCCCAGAGCAGCCGGTCGCGCAGCGATCCCGACTCGGGTTCGTCCAGCGGCACCTCCGCGGCGGGCGGGGGAGCGGCGGCGGCAGGAGATGCGGGGATCGCGGCGGCGGGAGCGCTCGGTTCCGGCAGCGGCAGCGGAATCAGCGGAACTGGAACCACCGGCTGGGCGGCGCCGCAGACCGGCGACGGCCCGGCGGAACAGCCGGACGCGCAGGCGGGCCAAGCC
>NZ_JAUJFI010000365.1 GCF_030849505.1 Azospirillum isscasi
GTCGTGCCGGCGATGGTGACGGCGCTCTCGTCCTCGGCGTCGTTGATCCGGTCGTCGGTCGACACCGTGCCGATGGAAACCGTCGGCGCCGTCTTGTCGTAGGTGATGGTCTTCGTCGCCGCCGTGGCGGGGTTGCCGGCCTGGTCGGAGACGCTCGCGGTGATCGTGACGGAGCCTTCGGACAGGCTCTTGACCTGGCTGGAGGTCAGCGAGGTGGTCCAGGCTCCGGCGCTGACCGTGGCGGTCTGGGTGACCGTGCCGACGGTGACGCTGACGACCCGGCCGTCCTCGGCCCCGCTCGTCGTGCCGGCGATGGTGACGGCGCTCTCGTCCTCGGCGTCGTTGATCCGGTCGTCGCCCGACACCGTGCCGATCGACAGAGACGGGGCGGTGCGGTCGTAGCTGACCGTCCGGGTCGCCGCCGTGGCGGGGTTGCCGGCCTGGTCGGAGACGTTCGCGGTGACCGTGACGGAGCCTTCGGACAGGCTCTTGACCTGGCTGGAGGTCAGCGAGGTGGTCCAGGCCCCGGCGCTGACCGTGGCGGTCTGGGTCACCGTGCCGACGGTGACGCTGACGACCCGGCCGTCCTCGGCCCCGCTCGTCGTGCCGGCGATGGTGACGGCGCTCTCGTCCTCGGCGTCGTTGATCCGGTCGTCGCCCGACACCGTGCCGATCGACAGAGACGGGGCGGTGCGGTCGTAGCTGACCGTCCGGGTCGCCGCCGTGGCGGGGTTGCCGGCCTGGTCGGAGACGTTCGCGGTGACCGTGACGGAGCCTTCGGACAGGCTCTTGACCTGGCTCGAGGTCAGCGAGGTCGTCCAGGCCCCGGCGCTGACCGTGGCGGTCTGGGTCACCGTGCCGACGGTGACGCTGACGACCCGGCCGTCCTCGGCCCCGCTCGTCGTGCCGGCGATGGTGACGGCGCTCTCGTCCTCGGCGTCGTTGATCCGGTCGTCGCCCGACACCGTGCCGATCGACAGAGACGGGGCGGTGCGGTCGTAGCTGACCGTCCGGGTCGCCGCCGTGGCGGGGTTGCCGGCCTGGTCGGAGACG
>NZ_JAUJFI010000366.1 GCF_030849505.1 Azospirillum isscasi
CATGAAAATCGCCATACCCAGGGAGCGGCGCGCGGGCGAGAATCGCGTCGCGGCGTCTCCGGAGACGGTCAAGAAACTCAAAGCCCTCAGCCTGGAAGTGGTCGTGGAGACCGGGGCCGGTCTGGGGTCGAACCTGCCGGACCGGGTGTACCAGGATGCCGGCGCGGCGATCGCGCCGGACGCGGCGTCCGCGCTGGCCGGGGCCGACATCGTGCTGAAGGTGCAGCGCCCGCTGCTCGCCGGGGAGGGGGGCCTCGACGAGCTGGCGCTGATCCCGCGCGGCGCCCTGCTGCTGGGCATCCTCAACCCGTACGCCAGCCGCGACCATGTGGCGGCCTACGCGGCGGCGGGGGTCAACGCCTTGGCCATGGAGTTCATGCCGCGCATCACCCGCGCCCAGGTCATGGACGTGCTGTCCTCGCAGGCCAACCTCGCCGGCTACAAGGCGGTGGTCGATGCGGCCAGCGAGTATGGCCGGGCCTATCCGATGATGATGACCGCGGCGGGCACGGTGCCGCCGGCCCGCGCCTTCATCATGGGCGTCGGCGTCGCCGGGCTGCAGGCCATCGCCACGGCCAAGCGGCTGGGCGCCATCGTCTCGGCGACCGACGTGCGCCCGGCGGTCAAGGAGCAGGTGCAGTCGCTGGGCGGCAGCTTCGTCGCGGTGGAGAACGAGGAGTTCAAGCAGGCCGAGACGGCGGGCGGCTACGCCAAGGAGATGTCCGACGACTACAAGCGCCAGCAGGCCGCACTGGTCGCCGAGCACATCAAGAAGCAGGACATCGTGATCACCACCGCGCTGATCCCGGGCCGCAAGGCGCCGGTGCTGGTGACGCGCGAGCATGTCGCCTCGATGAAGCCGGGCTCGGTGCTGATCGATCTGGCGGTGGAGCAGGGCGGCAACGTCGAGGGCTCGGAGCTGGGCAAGGTCGTCACCACGGAGAACGGGGTGAAGATCGTCGGCCACGCCAACTACCCCAGCCGCATCGCCGAGAGCGCCTCGCTGCTCTACGCCAAGAACCTCCTCGCTCTGCT
>NZ_JAUJFI010000367.1 GCF_030849505.1 Azospirillum isscasi
CTCGGCCTGCCGGGGCGGGCCCTGCTGATCGGGATGGACGGCGACCACCCGCGCCACGCTCCCCGCGTGCCCGGCTCCGCCGCAGCGCTTGACACGCCCGCCGCCTATGTGGCCGGGCCGGCGGCCCTCGACGGCTCGGCGCGTCTGGAGGACCGCTTCGGAACCGCCTTCGACGCTCCGGTGACGGCGGTGGATCACCTCCCCCGGCGCGGCGACGGCACGCTGGACCTGCGGAGCCTGCAAGGTGCCGGAGGTGGAGCCCCGGAACCGCCGGACGGCCCCGCCGAACGGCGGATCGCCCGCATCTGGGAAACGGTGCTGGGAACCGCGGTGGAGGGACGGCACGACGATTTCTTCGCGCTCGGCGGCAATTCGCTGCGCGCGGCCCAGGTGGCGGCGCGGGTGCGCGAAACCTTCCGCATCGACCTGCCGGTGATGGCGGTGCTGGCCAGCCCCACCGTCGCGTGGCTGGCCGAGGCCCTGCGCACGCTGGAGCCCAAGCCGGGCTTCACCGACACGCTGGCCCGCCGGCTGGAGGAGATCGAGCGGATGACCCCGGATCAGCGCGCCGCGCTGCGCGCGAAGGCGGCGCCATGACCGGGGTGGACGCCACCGACGACCTGCTGGCCCTGCTGCTGGAGGAGGACGGCTTCGCCCTGCCCGGCGACGGCCCGGCCCCCATCCCCCGGCTGGCCCCCGATGCCGAAGTCCCCAATGCCGGGGTCCCCGCGGCACCGGCGCAGGAGCGGCTGTGGGTGCTCGACCGCGTGGAAGGGCCGTCCACCGCCTACAACCTCGCCCTTGCCCTGCGCTTCGGCGCGGACGTGGATGCCGCCGCCCTGCGCACGGCGCTGAACCGGCTGAGCGAGCGGCACGAACCCCTGCGCACCGACCTGACGGAGCGCGGCGGGCGCCCCGTCCAGCGCATCCACCCGCCCGCCCCCGTGCCGCTGCCGGTGGAGGCCACCACGCCGGACGGGCTGGCCGAGGCCCT
>NZ_JAUJFI010000368.1 GCF_030849505.1 Azospirillum isscasi
AGAGGCTGTTGAGAAGAAAGCTGCTGAGATTTAGAGGAAACTTGTGGGTGGGCGGGCGAGCCGCTTCACGAGAATATGGCTCATCGCCATGTAAATAAACGTCTCCTCCGACTCCGGAAGGCGCTCGTAATCTTTTGACAAGCGGCGATGCCTGCCAAGCCATGCGAATGTCCTTTCCACCACCCAGCGGCGCGGCAGAACATGGAATCCTTTGGGAATTTCTGGCGGCTCCTGGCCCGGGGCGAGCCAGAAGCCCTGAACCCCGGTCCACCAATGCTTGACGACTTCGATGGTCCAGCCGAGCCGATCTTTGGCCCAGGTCCTCAGTCCCTGATAATGCGTGTCCGCCCACACGAGTTGGATCGCGGGAAACCACAGGTGCAAGCCTGACAGCAGGAGGATGCCTCCGGCCTTGTCATGAAGATCGGCCGGATGCACCCGTACCTTCAGAACGTCGCCTTCTGTATCGACCAGAGTCTGCCGTTTGCGTCCACTGATCTTCTTGCCACCATCATAGCCACGCGGGCCGCCGGACTCGGTCGTCTTCACGGATTGGCTGTCGATGGCGGCCGCGGTTGGCTGCGCTTTGCGCCCGCGCCGGGTTCGATACTGCTCACGCAGCGCCGCGTTGACCTGTTCCCACTTGCCGCTTTTGCGCCAGCGGCGGAAGTGATCGTACACGTCCGTCCAGGGCGGCAGATCGTGGGGCATCATGCGCCAAGCGATTCCGCCACGCAGGACATACAAGCATCCGTCAATGATGCGCCTCAGGTCGTGTTTGCGCTGCGCTCCGCGATGCTCACTCTTCGTGAAAAGCTTCGAAACGACAGCCCACTCGTCATCGGTCAAGTCGGACGGATACCGGTTCGGGGACATGCGATCACCTCTCAAGGCGACGATGTTGCATGCTGAATCAACGGCTCCTTTGGGGCGTGCGTTGCAAATCAGCATCGATGCTGCATTTGGTCCGCTTTCTTCTCAACAGCCTCT
>NZ_JAUJFI010000369.1 GCF_030849505.1 Azospirillum isscasi
CCTCGGCTTCTCCCTGTCGGAGGGGATCGTCGCCGATGCGGAGGAGCTGGAAAGCCTGCGGGTGGTGGAGGGGTGCGGCGGGGGCGACGTCCGCTGGGGCTGGGTCGATCTGGTGATGCGGCTGCGCGCGGTGGAGGCCGCCAGCGGCGGGTCGCTGGGCGCCTTCGCGCTGGCCGCGGCCCTGGAGGCGCCCTTCGCGGACCTGCTGCTGGAGCTGGTCGGCGCGCTGAAGGAGGAACCGCCGCCGCCCGGCCCCTGGCTGCATGCCATGCGCCTGCTGGCCGCCATGGATCTGGACGCCGCGGCGGAACTGGCCGACCTCACCGCCACCCGGCTGTTGCAGGGGGAGGAGCCCGCCGGCCTGGCCGAGGTCGCCGACCTGTTCGCCCTGATCGGGATTTCCGGCAGCTCCGGCATGGAGATCCCGCGGGAGGAGATCGCCGCGCTGCGCGACGCCCTTTTCGGTGGCGCGGGGCTGGTTCCGGCGGCGGAGGAGATGCCCGCGGGCGGTGTGCACGCCTGGCCGCTGGACGTGCTGTTCCGGCTGGCCGAGGCGGTGGCGGCGGGTTGCGGCCCGGCCCTGCTTCTGCTGGACCTGGAAAGCGATCCGCACGCGGTGGACGCGGTGACCGAGGTCGTCCACCGCGAGCTGTGCCTCTACAACCGCTCGCGGCTCGACCTGGGCGGCGGGCTGTTCGAGTATCTGATGGCGCCCGCGGACTTCGCCGCCTTCCTGCGCCGTCTGGCGGAGAGCGACCCGGATCGCCGCTGCCTGCGCTCCGTCCGGCCCACCGGCGCGGAGGCGGAGCCGGGACCGGAGGCGCTGCCCGCGTCCGCCGCTGCGCCGGAACCGCCCCCGGTGGCGGCGGAACCGGCGCCCGCCCTGCAAGCATCCCCTCCGGCATCCCCTCCGCCTCCGGCACCGCCGCACGCCCCGCCCGCGGGCCCGGCCCGGGTGCGGGCCGCCGGC
>NZ_JAUJFI010000370.1 GCF_030849505.1 Azospirillum isscasi
CGGCCAGTGGCTGTTGCGACGACCGCTTGAATCCGCCCTCAGCACTTGGCTGATGGCCGCCTTCAGCCCTTCATGGGCATCCGAGATCACCAACTTCACGCCCTTCAGCCCGCGTCGCACCAGCGAGCGCAGGAACTCGATCCAGAAGGTCGCCGCCTCCGACAGGCCGAGCCCGAGGCCGAGGACCTCGCGTCGCCCGTCCTGATTGACACCGGTGGCGATTATCGCGGCGATCGAGATGATGCGGCCGTCCTGGCGGACCTTGAGGTAGGTCGCATCGAGCCAGAGATACGGCCAGTCCCCCTCCAGCGGGCGCTCCAGGAAGGACTGCACGCGGGTGTCGATCTCCTGGCACAGCGCCGAGACCTGGGACTTGGAGATGCCGGTCATGCCCAGCGCCTGGACGAGGTCATCGACCTTGCGCGTCGAGACGCCCTGAATCCACGCCTCCTGGATGACGGCGGTGAGCGCCTTCTCGGCGGTCTTGCGCGGCTCCAGGAAAGCCGGGAAGTAGCTGCCCTGGCGCAGTTTCGGGATCTTCAGGTCGAGCGTGCCGAGCCGGGTGTCGAGTTGGCGCGGGCGCGAGCCGTTGCGGTAGGTGGTGCGCGTGTCACTGCGTTCGTGGCGCGCGGCGCCGATCAGTGCCTCGACCTCGAAGTCCATCAGCCGGTGCAGCGTGTGCTCGGCGATGGTGCGCAGGAAATCGCCATCGGTGCTCTTCTGGATCTGCTCGATCAATGCCATTCTGTCTTCGGTCATCGTCGTCTCTGCGGTTGTGGTCCGATGTCGCAACTCGACCTTACCGTAGACGCGCGATGACCACCTCCTGCCGCCCGCTCACCGCCTGCGGGGCGGAGGATCGGGCTGGGGCCGGGCTACGCTGTGTGGGGGCTTCGCCCGGCCCCAGCCCGATCCTTCATGGGCGCATTTCCCACCACGTCCCTGGACGTTAGC
>NZ_JAUJFI010000371.1 GCF_030849505.1 Azospirillum isscasi
GGCCCGCCTGCACGGCCTCGCGGTAGGGCTCGGCCAGCCCGGCGGCGACCGGGTCCGCACCGGGTGCGGCGCGTCCCACGGCGCTCTCCCCGCCAGCCTCGGGAAGGGCGGCGAGCTTCGTCGGGCCGGTCGTCCCGGACAGCGTGCCGGCCACCGGGTCGGCGTCGCCGCGGACCACCGGCGGCGGCGGATAGGCGCTGGGCGCCGCGCCGCCCATGGACACGGTTTCGCCGGAACGGCCCGCCAGCGTGCCGGCGGTGACGTACCCCTCCTGCCCCGACGGGTCCCGCACCCGCACCCAGCCGGATTCGGGCGCCGCCTGGAGCAGCGTCACCCGCTGCCCCTGCTCCAGATCCCGCAGGCTGCGGGCGCCCAGCACCGGACGGGCGAACAGGTTGGCGTCGCGCGCCACCGTGTAGACCCCGGGTTCCAGCGCCGCCGGCTGGGACTGCGGAGGCGTCTGGGTCTGCGGAGACGGCTGGGCCGGCGTCTGCGGCTGGGCGGCGGCGACCGGCACCTCCTCCGGCTTGGCGAGGTTTCCGGCGAAGGCGAAGCCGGTCTTTCCGTCCAGCTCGACGCGCAGCCAGCCGCCGTTCCGCCTGGTCCGCCCGGTGACGGAGACCTCGCTGTCCCGGCGGAGCGTGGTGACCACCGCCGCCTTGGTGTCCGGCCCGGCGCGCAGGTTGGTGTCGCGCGTCACCACCCGCTTCTCGTTCAACGGGTCCACCTCGACCTCGGCGGCCGCCGGGGCCGCGGGCTTCTCCTCAGGCCGCTGCGGGAGCGGCTTGGGTTCGGCCACCTTCGGTTCGGGGGCCTTCGGTTCGGGGGCCTTCGCCTCCTCGGCGGGCGGAGCCTCCTCCGTCCGGGCGATGGCGGCGGAAGGGGCGGCGGAAGGGGCGGCGGAGGGGGTGGCG
>NZ_JAUJFI010000372.1 GCF_030849505.1 Azospirillum isscasi
CGCCCTCCCCCCCCGGTTCGCCCGCCGGCCTGCCCCCGCTGCCCATCCGCTCCCGCGACTACGCCGCCTGGTGCGCCGACCCCGCCCGCGGGGCGGAGCGGGAGGCCGCCCGCGCTTATTGGCGCCGCCGGCTCGACGCGCTCCCCGCCGCGCTGGATCTGCCCCGGGCCGGCGAACCCGACGGGCGGGGCGCCTTCGTCCCGCTGCGGCTCGATTCCGCGCTGGCGGCCCGGCTGGAGCGCTACGGGCAGGAGCGTGGAGCGACCCTTTACATGGTGCTTCTGGCCGGCTGGGCGGCGCTGCTGGCCCGCTTCACCGGAGCGCGCGACCTGCCCATCGGCACCCCAATCGCCAACCGCAACCGCAACCGCACCGAAACCGAGGAACTCGTCGGTTTCTTCGTGGACACGCTGGTGCTGCGCACCGACCTGAGCGGCGATCCCGGCTTCGGCACCCTGACGGAGCGGGTGCGCGACGCCTGCCTGGAGGATTTCCGCCACCAGGACCTGCCCTTCGGCGAGCTGGTCGCGATGCTGAGGCCCGAACGGCGGGCGGGGCGCACGCCGCTGTTCCAGGCCATGTTCAACCTGTTGACCCTGCCGCCGTGGGAGGAGCGCGCCGGCCCCGTCCATCTGGTGGGCGAGGCGGTGGAATTGCCGGTCGCCCGCTTCGATCTGGCCTTGGAGCTCCAGGCCGCCGATAGCGCGGTGTCGGGGCGGCTGGAATACCGCTCGGGCCTGATCGCGCGGGAAACGGCGGAGGCCATGGCCGCGGCCTACGCCACGCTGCTGGCCGCAGCGCTCGACGATCCCCGGCGCCCCATCGACGCCCTTCCCCTGATGGACCGCGCCGCCGCCGCGGCTCTGGCCGAGCGGACCAACGGCCCGGCGGCCGCGCGTCCGGCC
>NZ_JAUJFI010000038.1 GCF_030849505.1 Azospirillum isscasi
GCCAGGACTGCTCGGCCAGCCCGCCGCGCAGATCGGCCGCGATGGCGTCGTTGCGCTGGCGCACCTCCGCCGCGTGGGCCGCGACGGCGGCGGCGTTCGGCGCCAGCCGCTCGGCGCGCAGGGTATCCTCGTCGGCGAGGGAGGTCTCGATGCCGTCCAGCACGCCGTCGATGCCGGCGAGCGCCGCTTCCACCTCGTCGATGGTCTGGCGGGTGCCGGGGACCCAGAGATAGCGGTTCATTTCCGCCAACTTGGCGCGGGCGTTGCCCAGCTCCGCGCGCATGCGCAGCGAGTCGCGGTCGTCGCGCCGCGCCATGTAGCGGCCGAGATGGTCCTGCATCATCAGGATCGCGACGGTCGCGTCCCCGGCCAGCGCCGCGGAATCGACGCCGCCGGCGTCCTTCAGCCGACCCAGCCCGGCCCGGATCCGGGAAATTTGCGGTTCCAGCACCGACTCGGTGAGGCGGGCGCGCTCGCCGCGCAGGGCCACCAGCGATTCGAAACCGGCCCAATAGGCATCCAGCGCCTTGCGCGCCTCCTCCACCGAGCGACGGTCGGCGTCGCCGCGCACCATGCCGGCCAGCGCGGTCAGCCGGTCCAGCATGCCGTCGCGGCGCAAGCCGGCGTCGAGCAGGCTCTGCTGGTCGCCCTCCGCCAGATGGTCGCGCACCGAGACCTCCAGGTCGCGCAGCGCGATGTCGAGATCGGCGGCGGTCTGGGACGAGTCGGCGTAGGCGGAGAAGGTCCCGACCTGCCGGCTGACCCCGTAGAGCGAGGCCACGCCGATCAGCGCCAGCAGGAGCACCAGAGCGAGCACCGCGCCGAAGCCGAGCCCGACCCGCGCGGCGAGCGTCAGCCCGTCCAGCCGGCGCAGAAGGCCCAGCCCCGGAAAGGGGCGGTTGGCGCCGTCCCGGCCCTTACCCCGGGCGTTGTCCGGGGCACCGATGGAGGGAGGGGCGTCGCCGGACCGGGGCAGGGTTCCGTTCCGCTTCACGCCACGTCCCGTACGCGCTGTCGTTCGTAAGACACGAGATCCGGCCGAATGCTGCGGGCGGGGAAAGCCCGACGTTGTCAGAAACCCTGCCGTGTGCACGGACGGGTGGCGCGGATTGTAGCTTGGCGAAGCAACGGCGCAAACAGACAAGTGCGAACGGTCCGGCGCGCTTTAATCATCCGCCATGCCGTGGAAGGCATAAGCGTGCATGCCGATGCTGCCATGCTCGAAACCGGCGTGAAGCCGTTCCGTCCGCACGGCTTTGCCGGCGGCGCCGAAGGCCACGGGCAGCGGCAGGAAATGCTCGTCGGTGGGGTGGGCCGTCCTGGCCTGCGGGCAGAGGGCCTTCCAGTCGGCCAGGGACGGTTCGTCGCCCGCCGCCAGCACCCCGTCGAGCCAATCGGCGAAGCCCTCCGCCCAGCCGGCCACGCCGCTCTCGCCGAAGCGGAAATCGCCGAGATTGTGGACGGCGCCGCCGCTGCCCAGGACCAGCACGCCCTCGCGCCGCAAGGGGGCCAGGGCGCGGCCCAGCGCGATGTGGTCGGCGGCGGTGGCGCCGGGCTGGACCGAGAGCTGGGCGACCGGGATGTCGGCCTCCGGGTACATCAGCATCAGCGGCACCCAGGCGCCATGGTCGAGTCCCTGGCCGGGCTCCACCGCGGCGCCGGTCAGGTCCCGCACGCGGTCGGCCAGCGCCGGGGCGCCGGGCGCGGCGTAGCGCATCGCGTAGAGGGCGCGGGGGAAGCCGTAGAAGTCGTGGATGGTGTCCGGCTGCGCGGCCCCGCTGATGGTGGGGCGGCGGGTCGTCCAGTGGGCCGACACGGCGATCACCGCGGAGGGGCGGCCCAGCCGCCTGCCCAATCCCGCCAGGAAATGGCGGCCGGGCGAATCCTCGATGATGAGGGTGGGGGCGCCGTGGGAAACGAAGACGCTGGGGAAGGGCAGGGGGGAAGTCGGCTGGGTCGCGGTCATGAAAGTGGCTCCGGGTTGCGGAACCATTCGACCAAAGAAAAACCCCGGCGCCTAGGCCGGGGTTTTTCGAAAGACCGTTGCCGCTGCTGCAACGATGCGCCGGGTCGGACGCTCAGTGCAGGTGCTTCGGCAGTTCGGCGATCGCCTGATCGATCAGCTTGTCCGCCTGGGCCGGCTGAATGCCGGTTTCCAGGATGCGGCGGCTGGCGTCGACGGCGATGTCGACGGTCAGGTTGCGGACCTCGGCCAGAGCGGAGGCTTCCGCCTGGGCGATGCGGTCCATGGCCTGGGCCTCGCGGCGCTTCAGCGACGCTTCGAGGTCGGAGCCGGCCTGCGAGCGGAGACGGTCGGCCTCCTCGCGGGCGTGGGCGATGATGGCCTCGGCCTCCTTCAGCGCGTCGCGCTGACGGCGCTGGTAGTTGGCCAGCAGGGCCTGGGCGTCCTCACGCAGGCGCTGGGCCTCGTCCAGCTCCGCCCGGATCTTCTCGGCGCGGGCGTCGAGAAGGCCGGTGATCGCGCCGGCCGCCTTCTTCCACACCAGGGCGGCGAAGATCACGAAGGCGATGGCGACCCACATTTCAGGGGTATTCATGACCGGCGCTCCTCGATCACGGCGGCGACGGCCGCATCGGCCTGGGCCGCGTCGACGTCCAGCCCGGCCAGACGGCCGGCGACGTCACGGGCGATGTCGGCGGAGACGGACCGGACGTTGGCGATCGCCTGCTCCTTGGCCGCGGCGATGCTCGCCTCGGCGCTGCGCAGACGTTCGGCGTTCTCGGCGTTCAACTGGGCCTGGCGGGCGTGGTTGTTCGCATCGATCTCGGCGGCCACCTGGGCGATCAGGGCCTGGGCTTCGGAACGGGCCCCGGCGAGGGACTGATCGACCTGGGCCATGGCGGCCTCGGCCTCTTCCTTGAGCGAAGCGGCCTTGCTCAGGTCGCGCGAAATGCGCTCCTGGCGCTCCTCCAGAACCTCCGCCACGCGCGGCAGCGCTTTCTTGGACAGGAGGTAGTAGAGGGTGATGAAGGTCAGCGCCAGCCAGAAGATCTGGGTGGGGAAGGTGGCGGGATTGAGCTGCGGCAGGCCGCCGGCGGCATGCTCGCCGCCATGGGCGGCGTCCGGCGCGTGCTCCGCCGCCGCCGCCAGGACGTTACCGGCAAGCACGGTCAGAGTGGCGAGCGAGGCGCCCGCAGCACCCGACCAGCGGACCAGCCGTCGCTTGGCCAACAGGTTCGGCATGGATCGGTCCCCCTAGGCAAGAATGCGGCGCCGAAACTTCGAGAGCCCGGCGCCGCGTCAGAGCGAAGTTTGAAGTTCGCTCGGGCCTTAGGCGAACAGGATCAGGAAGGCGATCAGCAGGGCGAAGAGCGCGACGGCTTCCGTCAGCGCGAAGCCCAGAATGCCGATCGGGAAGACCTTCGGCTGGACGGCCGGGTTGCGGGCGATCGAGCCGATCAGGGTCGAGAAGATGTTGCCGATACCCAGGCCGACGCCGGCGAGAGCGATAACGGCCAGACCGGCACCGACGTACTTGGCGGCTTCAGCTTCCATGGTACTCATTCCTCTAGGTAAGGGTGAACTGTGGAGAAAAAGGTGAAGGGATGATCCGTGTCGGCGCTGGTGCTCAGTGCAGTTCCAGAGCGTCGCGGATGTACAGGCAGGTCAGGATCGAGAAGACGTAGGCTTGCAGGAACGCGACCAGGAACTCGAAGCCGGTCAGCGCGATGTTGATGGCCAGCGGGACGAGGCCGGCCAGGAAGCCGACGGCGCCCAGGCCGCTGATCATCATAACCGTGAAGCCCGCGAACACCTTCAGCATGGTGTGACCGGCCATCATGTTGGCGAACAGTCGGATCGACAGGCTGACGGGACGCATCAGGTAGGAGATCACCTCGATCGGGATGAGGATCGGGGCGAGGGCCACCGGCGCGCCGTGCGGCATGAAGAAGCTGAAGAAGTGCAGGCCGTGCTTCATCAGGGCCAGGACGGTCACGAACACGAACACCGTCGCCGCCAGCGTGAAGGTCACGATGATGTGGCTGGTGAAGGTGAAGGTGAAGGGGATCATGCCGACGAGGTTGCCGAACAGCACGAACATGAAGATCGCGAACACGAACGGGAAGTAGGGACGGGCGTCGTGCCCGGCGTTGTCCCGAACCATGTTGGCGACGAATTCGTAGAAAATCTCGGCCAGGGACTGGAGGCGGCCCGGAACCAGGGCGCGGCCAGACATGCCGAAGACGAGCAGCGCGTAGATCAGCGCGACCGCCACGACCATGAAGAAGGCCGAGTTCGTGAAGGACACGTCATACCCGGCGATCACGATCTGGAGGATCGGGTTGATCTGGAACTGGTGCAGCGGATCCAAGGTCGTCCTCGCTCAGTGTGCGTCGCCGTTGGGGCGCTCGTTGTCATCCTCACGGGCCCGGCGGTAGCCGGGGGCGAACCCGAGCCCGGTGATGGCCCGGTAGACATTCAGAATTCCGGCCGCCGCGCCGAGGAAGAACATGACGATCAATCCCCAGGGCGCCGTTCCGAGCCAGCGGTCGAGCAGAAGCCCGCCACCGACGCCAACGATCATGGCCGCGACCAGCTCGGTCCCGATGCGGAAGGCGATGCCGAGAGGACTCTGCGGCAGCCGGTGATATTTCCCCGGACCGCTCTGCGATTCCTTCCCTTCACGCGCCTTCTTCAGTCGGGCGTCAAGCTCTGCCAGAGACGGCGGGGGCTTTTCGTCGCTCATGTCGCTTCGTTGTCCCCGTTGGCTCGCAGCCACGCGAAAGCGGCGAGACCATACGGACAGGGCACAACCCTGTCAAGTCGCAAAACCCATAATACAAGTGCTTGAAAACCCAACGAAACCGCGCCGAAACCTTGGTAATACCGCGTCAAGGGGCACGGTTTCGCTCCCGCTTACCGTCAACCGGCGATCCGGCTGCCCAGATCCTGGGCCACGCGGTCGGCGCTGGTGCCCCCCGGATAGACCCCGAGGAAGCGCCCGTCAGGGCCCATCAGGTAAAGAAAACTGGAGTGGTCCATCAAATAGTCGCCGGGCTTTCCGCCTTCCTGCGGCGCCTTGGCATAATAGACCCGGTAGGCCTTCGCCGCGGCCTTCACCTGCTCCGGCGTGCCGGTCAGCCCGACCAGGCGGGGGTGGAACAGGGCCACATAGTCCTTCAGATGCGCCACCGTGTCGCGCTCCGGGTCGATGGAAATGAACAGCGGCTGCACCTTGTCCGCCTGCTGGCCCAGCAGGTCGAGCGTGCGGGCGATGGTGCCCAGCTCGGTCGGGCAGACGTCGGGGCAGTAGGTGTAGCCGAAATTGACCAGCAGATACTTGCCGCGGTAGTCGGCGTCGGTGACCGTCCGCCCGGTGTGGTCGGTCAGGGTGAAGGGGCCGCCGATGGGCACGCTGCTCTGCACCGTGCTGGCGGCGTTTTCGACCTGCCACCAGGCGATGCCGGCGGCGATCACGAGCCCCACGGCGGAGGCGGCGGCGATGCGGATGAGTCGGGCTTTCATGACAGCCTGGAATGGGGCGGCGCGCGGCCCAGGTCAAGGGGGCATGTACGCCGTCCGCTTCCGGTCCGGGGGAATGTCCGGTCAGGCCGCGCGCCGCACGGCCGCCGCCGGCTGGTCGTTCCCGCCGCGCCCTTCCAAATGGCTTCCGATGCGCTTGTCGAAGCGCTGGATGTGGCCGGTCAGCCAGTCGCGGAACAGGGCCAGCAGGTCGTCGCCGACCCGCGCCTCTCCGGACTCGAAGCGCTGCTTCAACTCGGCCACGCGCTTGCGCAGGGCGTCGTGCTGCGCCTTGTGCTGCACGAAGTCGGGATAGGCGGACCGCTCCATCACCCGCTCCTCCTGCTCGAAATGCAGGACGGTGTAGGCGACGAGCTGGTCGATGGCCGACCCGATGGCGTGCGGCACTTCGCCGCCCCGGATGCGCCGCGCCGCGCGGTTGATCAGCGCGACCAGAATCATGTGGTCGTTGTCGATGTCCTCCTGCCCGACGGCCAGCGTGTCGTTCCAGGGCATGAAGACGTCCTCCCCGGCGGGGGCGAAGAGGGAGGCCAGCTCCGCGCTGTTGATCGCCTCCACGTTGACCAGGAAGGCGTCCACCAGATTGCGCAGCGACCCGGCCTCCTGCGCCAGGCTTTCCGCGGCGTCGAGCAGGCTGTTGGCGGCCTTCTCCGTCTCCAGGGCGGAGGCGGAGACTTCGTCGATGCTGGTGGAGACCTGCTGCGTGCCCTGTGCCGCCTCCCCGGCGCTGCGGGCGATCTCGCCGGTCGCCGCACCCTGTTGCTGCACGGCGGCGGCGATGGATGTGCCGATCTCGTCGCTGCGCGCGATGATGCCGGCGATCTCGCGGATGGCGCTGACGGCGCCCTGGGACGCCTGCTGGACCTCGTTGATCTGCGCCGCGATCTCCTCCGTCGCCTTGGCGGTCTGGCCGGCGAGGTTCTTCACCTCGCCCGCCACGACGGCGAAGCCCTTGCCCATCTCGCCGGCCCGCGCCGCCTCGATGGTGGCGTTCAGCGCCAGCAGGTTGGTCTGGCTGGCGATGCTGGTGATCAGGTCGGCGACCTCGTTGATCTTCTGCGCCGCGTGGCCCAGCCCGTCGATGCGGTCGCTGGCCAGGCGGGAGGCGTGCACCGCCTGCATGGAGATGTGCGAGGAGGTGGCGACCTGCGTGCCGATCTCGGCGATGGCGCTGCTCAACTCCTCGGCGGCGGAGGCGACGGTCTGCACGTTCACCGACGCCTGCTGCGACGCCCCGGCGACCGAGGCCGCCTCGCGCATGTTGCGGTCGGCGGTGTCCGACAGGGAGCGCGCCGTGTTCTCCAGCGCCTGCACCGCCTTGCCGACCGTGCCGACCATGGCGCTGACCGTGGCGTCGAACCGCTCCGTCAGCCGCTCCAGGGCGCGGGCGCGCTGTCCGGTCACGCGGTGCTCCACCTGCCGGCGTTCCCAATGGCGCTGCAGGTCGATCTGGTTCTTGCGGAAGATCTCCACGGTGCGGGCCATCACGCCGATCTCGTCGCCGCGGTCCGTGCCGTTCACGGTCACCGCCGTGTCGCCGTTGGCCAGCGTCTGCATCACGCCGGTCATGGTGTGCAGTGGAAGGACGATGGCCCGGCTGACCAGCAGGGCGATGCCCGTCGCAACCAGGCCGATCAGCAGCCCCAGCCCGCCCAGGAACAGCGCGGCTTCGCGGAAGGCCGCGGCCACGTCGTCCACATAGATGCCCGACCCGATCAGCCAGCCCCAGGGCTCGAACCCGCGGACGTAGGAGATTTTCGGCACCGGCTCCGCATTGCCCGGCTTCGGCCACAGGTAATCGACGAACCCGCCTTCCGCCGCGAAGCCGACGCGGGTCATCTCGACGAACAGCAGCTTCCCGTTCGGATCGGCGGTGCGCGACTGGTCCTGTCCGTCCATCTCCGGGCGGATGGGGTGCATGATCATGCGCTGCGAGCGGTCGGTGATGAAGAAATACTCCGATCCGGCGTAGCGCAGCCGGCGCAACGCATCCTTGGCCGCCGCCTGGGCGGCGTCGCGGGCCAGGGTGCCCTTGCGCTCCATCTCCTCGTAATGGGCGACGAGGCTGTGCGCGACCTCCACCACGCTGCGGGTCTTGTCCTGACGGTCCTTCATCATCTCGGCGCGCAGGCCGAACAGGCTGACGACGGCGATCAGGGCGAGCCCGGCGGCCGCCGCGCCCAGGATGACGGAGATCTTACCCTTGATGCTGATGCGCTCGAACACCTGACGTTCCTCCGGTTTCATTTTCCGGCGCAGGCGCGCCGTCTCCGGCGGGGGGTGCTGCCCTGCCGGAAATTCTGCTAAATTTTTTCTTACTTTTGCTCCGAAGGGCTGACCGTCGTCAAGGCGGAGCAACCGCAGGTGAGAAAACGTCGCAGACCCGCCGCTGAAAGTTAAAAGGCTGATTTATTTTGCACTGCACAAAAGAAAGGGGAGGCCGATGGGCCTCCCGCAGTTGCGAATTTGTGTGCGAATGATTGCGCGCCGGCGCCGTCCGCCGGCCAATGTCTTCAGAGCACCGTCAGCATGCTGGCGACGAGCGGGTGGCGGACGATGTCGGTGTCGGTCAGACGGACGACGGCGATGCCCTCCACCGCCTCCAGCCGGCGCGCGATGTCGGCGAGGCCCGACAGGTTGTCCAGCAGATCCGACTGGTCGGGGTCGCCGGTCAGCACCATGGTGGAATGCCAGCCGAGCCGGGTCAGCAGCATCTTGATCTGGGCGTAGGTGCAGTTCTGCGCCTCGTCGATCACCACGAAGGCGTTGTTCAGGGTGCGCCCGCGCATGAAGCCCACGGGGGCGATCTCGATGGTGCCGTCGGCCATCAGGGCGCGCAGGCGCTTGGCGCCCAGCCGCTCGCTCAGCGCGTCGTAGAGCGGGCGCAGGAAGGGGGCCATCTTCTCGTGCATGTCGCCCGGCAGGTAACCGATGCTCTCGCCCGCCTCGATCGCCGGGCGGGACAGCACGATGCGGTCCACCTTGCCGTCCTCCAGCGCCTCCACCGCGGAGGAGATCGCCAGATAGGTCTTGCCGGTGCCGGCGGGGCCGAGCGCCACAACGAGATTATGGTCCCTGATCGCCTCCATCAGCCGCTTCTGGTTGGGGCTCTGGGGCTTGACCTTGCGGAGATAGCTCTGGTCGCGGCGGTCGGCTCCGGCCAGCGGGTCCCAGCCGGCGGCGGGGAACAGCGGGTGGACCGTCGACTCGGACGCCGAAACGGCGCCGCCTTTGGTCTGGCGTTTGGCCATGTCGCTCTCCTGACGTCACGTTGGTGGGCGGCGGCTCCGGGCACAAAAAAACCTCCCGCAAGGGGAGGTCCTGGATGTCGCAGGGCGACGGGATGGCCGGAGTCTGGCTTGCCGGTGCGAGGCGTGCGTCCCATCCGCCGCGCCGGCCGTGGAATGCCGGGGGCAGGCGGACGTTCGAAGACCGGACGCTCGGGAACGAAGGAGGATGCAAGCGGACCTCTTCGCCGGGAAATGAACCTCGCATAAGCAACATAGGTCTTGCAGGGGCGAACGTCAGTCGAAATTGCGGGCATCGCAAAAGATTCACACAAGATGTTGTGGATGCGCCGCAAGTGGGGGCCGGACGGCAACGGACTACCCCCAGAGACGGAGGAGTTCGGCGGGCCGTCCGCCGCGGGGATGCATCGGTGCGCGCCGGACCATCTTTGCGGGTGGCGGGGCGGAGGAAAGATGCCGCAGCGCGAAAAGGGCATAGACTTGCGAAACCCTTTGCCCGCGGAATCCAGTTCCGGTACCATACTTTGTGGTGGGACTTTCCGTTGACGCAACACATGGGCTTCCAGGCCGGGCGGGGGGCACCCTGTTCCGGCGCATCGCACGTGTGGCCAGCGGTTGTCACTCCATCGGCACCGGGAAAGGCTTGAACGGATGGGGGCGGCACCGCTAGAACGCGGTTGGGTGACCCTTCCGCCCTGGCGCCCTGCCGATGGCCCCAGACTTGCGGACGAAGCGGATTCGGCAGGAACACAAGCAGGATGGCAGCGGTGAGCAGCGCCAGGCAGGGTGCCGATCGGGACGGTCCGTTCCAGTTGCGGGGCAATTCCTTCACCATGATGGTGCTGAAGGTGAACGATCCGGCCTCGCCGGACTTCTTCACCCAGCTCGCCGTCAAGGTGCGGCAGGCGCCCAATTTCTTCCGGAACGCCCCGGTCGTCCTCGACTTCGAGGATCTGACGGAGGAGACCCCGCGTTTCGACGTCGCCGCGCTGGTGACCAACCTGCGCGCCCTGTATCTGCTGCCGGTCGGCTTCCAGGGCGGGCCGCGCGCGGTTCAGGAAGGCGCCCTGGCCGCCGGGCTGACCCCGATGCCCGCCGGGCGCGCCGCCAAGCTGGAATCCGCCGCCCGCGCCGCCGATCCGCAGGCCGGCGCCGCCCCGGTTCCGGCCCCGCCGCCCGAGCCGGTCTACCGCCCGGCGCTGCTGGTGACCGAGCCGGTGCGCTCGGGCCAGCAGATCTACGCGGAGAAGACGGATCTGGTGATCACCGCCCCGGTGTCCCCCGGTGCGGAGGTGGTGGCCGACGGCAACATCCACGTCTACGGCGCGCTGCGCGGGCGGGCGTTGGCCGGCGTGTCCGGCGATGCGAACGCGCGCATCTTCTGTCACAGCCTGGAGGCCGAGGTCGTCTCGGTGGCCGGGCTGTACCGCGTCAGCGAGGATTTCGGAAACGACGTGCTGAAGAAGCCGGTGCAGATTTTCCTGCGCGACGGCTATCTTCACATGGAACCCCTGTGATGGCGCCTTTGCAGGCTCTTCATCGAATGGCCCCCTGTGCGGTCCCCTCCATGGCGGCGGTGTCACGCAAAGCGTGCCCGGCACAGGCCCCCATCTGCGTAACCCGGTAACCGGACCTTGGCGGCAACTTTTAGGAACGTGGGAGAAGCTCCGTTGGGCAAGATCATCGTCATGACTTCCGGCAAAGGCGGCGTCGGCAAGACGACCTCCTCCGCCGCTTTCGCGACCGGACTCGCCTTGCGCGGCTTCAAGACGGTCGTCATCGATTTCGACGTCGGGCTGCGCAACCTCGACCTCATCATGGGCTGCGAGCGGCGCGTGGTGTTCGACTTCATCAACGTCATCAACGGCGAGGCGAAGCTGAGCCAGGCGCTGATCAAGGACAAGCGCATCGAGAACCTGTCGATCCTGCCGACCTCGCAGACCCGCGACAAGGACGCCCTGACCCGGGAAGGCGTGGAGAAGGTTCTGAACGAACTCTCCAAGGACTTCGACTACATCGTCTGCGACAGCCCGGCGGGCATCGAGCGCGGCGCCCTGATGGCGCTGTACTTCGCCGACCACGCGGTGATCGTGACCAACCCGGAAGTCTCGTCGGTGCGCGACAGCGACCGCATCCTGGGCGTGCTGGCCTCCCGCTCGCGCCGGGCGGAGCAGGGGCTGGAGCCGGTGACGCAGCAGCTCCTGCTGACCCGCTACGACCCGGAGCGGGTCGAGCGCGGCGAGATGCTGAAGGTGGACGACGTTCTGGAAATCCTGGCGATCCCGCTGCTCGGCGTGATCCCGGAAAGCCAGGCCGTGCTGCGCGCCTCCAACGTCGGCATGCCGGTCATCCTCGACGAGGCGTCCAACGCCGGCCAGGCCTATCTGGACGCGGTGTCGCGCTTCCTGGGCGAGGACGTGGAGCACCGCTTCGTCACGCCCCAGAAGAAGGGCCTGTTCAGCCGCCTCCTCCGGAGGTCCGCATGAGCATCTTCAGCTTTTTCCGGTCCGCCCCGCGCGCGTCTGCGGTCCAGGCCAAGGAGCGTCTCCAGATCGTCATGGCGCACGAGCGCGCCGGGCGGACCGGGCCGGACTATCTGCCGATGCTCCAGCAGGAGCTTCTGGCCGTCATCGCCAAGTACATCGACATCGACCAGAACAAGGTCGAGGTGAAGCTGGACCGCGGCGGCGACTGCTCGACCCTGGAGCTGAACATCGAGCTGCCGGCCCGCGAGGCCGCCGCCAAGGCGCTGAAGGAAAGCGCCAAGCTGGCGGTGGCCGGGAACCGGCCGCAGCCGGCCAAGGACGGGGACGAATCCGATGCCGTCAGGATGTCCGCTGGCGGCGCCCTGACCAACGGCGGCGTCAAAAAGCGCCGCTGACCGCGTGCCGCTCCTTACCGATCCCGCCGCAGCCGGCCCGCTGCGGCGGGATTTTTCATGCCCGCCATCTTCCCGGCCCGCCGGAACGCTTCCGCTTCGGTCATAGGCCGCCGCCCGCCGGCGGCTGGACTTCCGTGCGGGTTTACCTCCGCCGTTCGAAGAGGTATCAACGGATTGGTGCCCATCAGGGGCCGGCCCGTGCGGGCCATCCCCTCCCGGGGCGGCGTCGAGGCAGTGAGGGAGTGGCGGTCGATGTTCTTCGAATGCTCGCGGCTGATCGACGGCAACCAGCCGCGCCTGTCCAACGGCATCACCGTGACCGACGTCGATGGTGACGGGGCATTCGAACTGGTGGTCACGGGCTACGCCACCAACAACCTCGTTCTCAAGTGGGACGGCTCCCGGCTGGTGGACGTCGCCGGGCCGTTGCTCGCCGACCCTTCGGGCTGCGCGGTCGCCATCGCCGCCGCCGACGTGGACGGCGACGGGCGGGAGGAGCTGTACGTCCTGAACTCCGACCGGGCGAGCGGGCCGAAGGAGATGGGCGATCGGCTGTTCGCCTGTTTCGGCAAGCACTGGCTCGACCTGCTGGCCCAGCCGGAGAACGCCGGCATGGCGAACCGCGTCGCCGGACGGTCGGTGGTCGCCATGGACCGGCACGGCCACGGGCGCTATGGATTCGTCGTGGCGGCGGACGGCGGTCCCTTCCGCCTGTTCGAGCTGAGCCGCCGCGGGCGGCTGGAGGATGCGGCGGAGGAGGCGGGGATCGACATGATCGGCGCCGGGCGCGGCCTGCTCGCCCTGCCGTTCCTGTCCGACCGCGTGGACCTGTTCGCCTGCAACGAGGGCGGGCCGAACTTCCTGTTCCGCAACCTGGGCGACGGAACCTACGAGGAGATCGCCGAGGAGCGGGGCATCGCCGATTCGCGCGTCGCCGGGCGGGCAGTGGCCGCGGTGGACGGGCCGGGGGACGGCGGGTTCGGGCTGCTGGTCGGCGCCTGGGAAGGGCCGCAGCGGCTGTTCGTCCAGCGCTCCGGCGGTGGATTCGTGGACGAGGCCGATCCCGAGATGTCCTTTCCGGGGCGGGTGTCCAGCGTGGTGGCCGCCGATTTCGACAACGACGGCTACGAGGAGCTGTTCTTCAACCTGCACGGCGAGCCGAACCGCCTGTTCGCGTGGCGCGACGACCGCTGGCAGGCGGTCGATCTGGGCGACGCGCTGGAGCCAAAGGGGCTGGGGACCGGGGCGGCGGTCGCCGACATCGACGGCGACGGACGGCTGGAGCTTCTGATCGCGCACGGCAACGGGGCGGGCGGCGGATCGCCGCAGCCCCTGTCGTTGTACCGCACGGCGGCGAACCACAACGGGTGGCTGCGCGTGCTGCCGCTGACCCCCTATGGCGCGCCGGCCCGCGGCGCCATGGTGACCTGCACGGCGGGCGGGCGGCGGCAGCGCCGCTCCGTCTGCGCGGGCTCGGGCTATCTCTGCCAGATGGAGCCGGTGGCCCATTTCGGGCTGGGCAACGCCCGCGCGGTGGAGCGGCTGGAGGTGCGCTGGCCGGACGGCATGACGGCGATCATCGACAACCCGCCCATGGGCCGGCTGCTGACCGTTCCCTACCCGCCGGAATGAGCGGGGGACGCGCCCTCTCCCTTGATCCAGGCGCAGCGGACGGTTGAGCTGAATCATTATTTCCGTCCGGCAACGAATTTAATCTTTTGTATATCCCGCATGGTCTTTATTTTGCGGCGTCCGCCGGTGCCCGATGGGACCGCGCGGATGGGGAGATGTACGTCCTGTAATCGAATGCGAATCAATAAGGGGGCGCCGGGCTCTCGGCCCGCGACCGCAGGCACATGGCACACAGCGATGTTCTCAGTCCCGGCCCCCGCGACCGGACGCTGACCGGGGTCGAGCGGTTCTTCGACGCCGACGAGGTGATCGTTTCCAAGACCGACCTCAAGGGCCGGATCACCTACGCCAACCGCGTCTTCCAGCGGGTCGCCGGCTACAGCGAGGCCGAGCTGATGGGGGCTCCGCATTCCATCGTCCGCCATCCGGACATGCCGCGCTGCGTGTTCAAGCTGCTGTGGGACACGCTGGGGGCGGGGCAGGAGATCTTCGCCTACGTCGTGAACCGGGCGCGCAACGGCGACCATTACTGGGTGTTCGCTCACGTCACCCCCAGCTACGACGTCAATGGTCGGCTCATCGGCTATCACTCCTCGCGCCGGGTTCCGGACCGCAGCGCGATCGACAAGGTGGTGCCGCTGTACCGCACGCTTCTGGACATCGAAAACCGCCACGAAGACCGCAAGCAGGGCATGAACGAGGCCTTCGCCACCGTTGTCGGGCTGCTGACGGAGAAGGGGATCGGGTATGACGAATTCGTCTTCTCTCTCTAAGGCGTTCGGGCTGGGGGGCGTGGCCGCGCTGCTCGTCGCAGCGCTGCTGGTGACCGATTCGCTGGACATCGGCGGCGCCGCGCTGCGCATCGGCATCGGGGCGCTGGCGCTGGCCGCGCTGGTCGGCGTCATGCTGTGCATGGTGCGCGCCCGCGCCGCGGTGGGGCAGGCGGTGGCCGTCTGCCGGGCGGTGTCGCGCGGCGACTTCGAGGCGCGGGTCGTCAATGTGCGGGAGCAGGGCGACCTGGGCGAACTGATGCACGCCCTGAACGACTCGATCGACCGCACCGACGCCTTCATCCGCGAGGCCGCCGCCTCGATGAGCTACGTGTCGGCCAACAAGTATTTCCGGCGGATCGTGCTGAAGGGCATGCAGGGCAATTTCCTGCACGCCTCCCGCACCATCAACACCGCCACCGACGCCATCGCCACCAAGGTGAAGGGCTTCGCCGGCGTGACCAACCGGTTCGAGACGCAGATCCGCGCGGTGTGCGAGCAGGTGTCCGGCACCGCCCATCAGCTTGAGATGTCCGCCCGCGACATGGAGACGGACGCCCAGACCGCCACCGGCAAGGCGTCCTCCGTGGCCGCCGCGGCGTCGCAGACCGGCTCCTCGGTGGACAGCGTGGCCGTCGCGACGGAGGAGCTGTCCGCCTCAATCCGCGAGATCGCCCGTCAGGTGGAGGAGGTCGCCAAGGTCGCCGCCGGCGCCGCGGGCGAGGCCGAGCGCTCCAACGCCCTGATCGCCGAGCTGTCCGGCGCCGCCAAGACGGTGGGCGAGGTGGTGACCCTCATCAACGACATCGCCAGCCAGACCAACCTGCTGGCGTTGAACGCCACCATCGAGGCGGCGCGGGCCGGCGAGGCCGGCAAGGGTTTCGCCGTGGTGGCGCAGGAGGTCAAGCGGCTGGCCGACCAGACCGCCAAGGCCACCGGCGACATTGCCGGGCAGATCGCCGGCATCCAGTCCTCCACCGACGTGGCGGTCGCCTCCATCGTCGGCATCGGCCACACCATCCAGGACATCAACCAGATCGCCGGCGGCATCGCCTCGGGCATCGGGCAGCAGGGTTCGGCGATCCGCGAGATCGTCTGCAACATGGATCAGGCCGCCGCCGGCACCCGCGCCGTCACCGCCGACATCCAGGACGTCACCACCGCCGCCGAACGCACCAGCGGCACCGCCCACGCGGTCTTCGCCGCGTCGGAGCAGATGAGCGTCCAGGCCGACCGGCTGACCCGCGAGGTCCAGCTTTTCCTGGACGAGATGCACAAGGTCGCCTGACGCGGCCCTGTGCATCCGGTTTCGTGCATCCGGTTTCGTGCACCCGGTCTCGTGCATCCGGCCCTCTCACGCAGCCCCGTTGTGCAATCCGGGGCTTTCTTCCCGAAAAATTGCATTTGCCTAAGACATGAGCGTTGATTAGCGTCTTTGCATTTGCTTGTATCCTAAGCAGTGCCGAGGCTGCGGGTCTTCTCCTGCGACCTTTTGCCTCATTTTTTAGGAGAAGCCGGTGTTTTTGTTGCGGCGCACGCGACGCACAGGGTGCGCTGCGGCAAGAAGGGTGGCGCGTGTGATTGTTCGGACTCCAACATGACGCCGAATTCATCACAATTTCGAAACTGAAATCTCAAAAACGTTGTGGTTAATCCCGGTCCGTCGCGCGGAAGCGCAGGCGTTCCGCGGCTTTGCGCGCCCCGATGGTTTCGGGTGGGCGTTTGGCACAGCGTTTGATGGTTAGGCGTCTAAAAAAATATCCCACCCAAACTCACAGAGGTGCTCGGGATGAGCATGGCCGGAAACGAACTGTTCGAGCTTTCCCGCGGCGTCCTGGACGTCGCTTCCCGGAAGGTGTCCCTGATCGAAGACATCACCCGCCGCACCAAGATGCTGGCGATGAACGCGCTGATCGAGGCGTCGCGGGCGGGCGACGCCGGGCGGGGCTTCGCGGTGGTCGCCAACGAGGTCTCCGAAATCTCCAAGCAGGTGAACACCATCACCAAGGAGCTGCGGTCGGAGATCGTGTCCCGCGTCGATCACCTGACCACCACCGGCAGCGCCATGGTGCAGGAGATGCACGGGCGGCGTCTGGCCGACCTGTCGCTGAACATGATCGAGATCATCGACCGGAACCTGTACGAGCGGTCCTGCGACGTGCGCTGGTGGGCGACCGACAGCGCGGTGGTGGATTGCGCCGCCGACCCGAGCGAGGACAGCCGCCGGCACGCCTCCCACCGGCTGGGCGTCATCCTGGAATCCTACACCGTCTATCTCGACCTGTGGATCGCCGACCTGAAGGGCGAGGTGATCGCCACGGGCCGTCCGGGCCGCTATCCCGGCGCCCTGGGCGCCCACGTGGGCGACGAGGCGTGGTTCCGTCAGGCGCTGGCCACCCGCAACGGCGGCGAGTTCACGGTGGGCGACGTGGCCCGCAACGGCCGCCTGGAGGACCGGGTGGTCGCCACCTACGCCACCGCCATCCGCCGCGGCGGCGAGACGGACGGCGACCCCATCGGCGTGCTGGGCATCTTCTTCGATTGGGAGCCGCAGGCCGCCGCCGTCGTCCAGGGCGTCCGGCTGGAGGAGGAGGAGCGCGCGCGCTCGCGCTGCCTTCTGCTCGACGCGCGGCACCGGGTGATCGCGTCGTCCGACGGGCGCGGCATCCTCGGCGAGACGGTCCAGCTCCGCCGCAACGGGGAGAGCATGGGGCATTACGCCGACGCCGGCGGACGCACCTACGGCTATGCCCTGACGCCGGGCTACGAGACCTACAAGGGGCTGGGCTGGTACGGGGTGATCGTGCAGGACCCGGACCCGCGCCAGACGCAAACCGGCACCGGCGGGGCCGGGCTTCACGGGTAAGGCTGGCATTCCGACCCTGCTCTGGTCATCGCGGCGGGTTTGCTTACACTTCGGGTCCGTCGCGTTGCTGGAGAGTTGCATGTCGTCCACCGCCCGCCGTCTTTACGTCCGCCGCGATACCTTCCCCATCGCGGGGACCTTCCGCATATCGCGCGGCGCCAAGACCGAGGCCGAGGTCGTGGTGGCCGAGGTGGTGGAATCCTGCAAGCGGGGGCGCGGGGAATGCGTGCCCTACGCCCGTTACGGGGAGTCGCTGGACGAGACCGTCAGGACGCTGGAGTCCCTGGCCGGGGCGGTGGCGGACGGTCTGGACCGCGAGCGGCTGCGCGCCATCCTGCCCCCGGGGGCCGCGCGCAACGCGCTGGATTGCGCCCTGTGGGATCTGGAGGCCAAACAGGCGGGCAAGCCGGCCTGGAGGCTCGCCGGGCTTCCCGACGCGCCCAAGAAGCTGACCACCTGCTACACGCTGAGCGTGGACGAGCCCGCCGCCATGGCCGCCTCCGCGAAGGCGCGGGCGGCGGACCATCCGCTGCTGAAGATGAAGCTGACCGGGGAGGGCGATCTCGACCGCGTGCGCGCGGTGCGCGAGGCCGCCCCGGCCACCCGCCTGATCGTGGACGCCAACGAAGCCTGGACGCTGGAGATGCTCCACCGTTTCGCCCCGGTGCTGGCGGACCTGGGCGTCGAGTTGATCGAGCAGCCGCTGCCCGCCGGCCAGGACGAGGCGCTGCGCGGCATCGACTGCCCGGTGCCGCTGGGCGCCGACGAGTCCTGCCATGGGCTGGACTCGCTGGACCGGCTGAAGGGCATCTACCGGGTGGTGAACATCAAACTGGACAAGACCGGCGGCCTGACCGAGGCGCTGCTGCTGAAGCAGGCGGCGCAGGAGGCCGGTTTCGACATCATGGTCGGCTGCATGGTCGCCACCTCGCTGGCCATGGCGCCCGCCGTCCTGGTGGCGCAGGGCGCCCGCTACATCGATCTGGACGGGCCGCTGCTGCTGGCCGAAGACCGCACGCCGGCCCTGCATTACGAAGGCGGCACCCTGTTCCCGCCCGCCCCCGAACTGTGGGGATGAGCGTTCCCTTCGGCAACCTGCTGACGGGACTGCCGTCCGGTGCCTTATCAGGCGAAATTTTCACGACATTGACGGCCTCCGGGGCCTCGTCCGGGACGGTGCGGATCGAACGCATCCTGTCCACCGGGCAGGCGTCGCCGGACGGCTTCTGGTACGATCAGGGCTGGGACGAATTCGTCCTCGTCGTCCAGGGCGCGGCCCGCCTTCAGATCGAGGGCGAGGCGGAGCGTGCGCTCGGCCCCGGCGACTGGATGATGATCCCCGCCCGCCGGCGTCATCGCGTGGCCTGGACCGATCCCGGCGCCCCGACCGTCTGGCTGGCCGTCCACATCGGCGAACCGGGCCGCGGGCCCCAAAGGGAGGATGAATGACGATCGACGTCGCCCGCGCCCGCGCGGAGACACCGGGAACCCGGCACGTCGCCCATTTCAACAACGCCGGGGCCGCCCTGCCGCCGCAACCGGTGCTGGACGCGGTGACCGGGCATCTGGCGCTGGAGGCCGCCATCGGCGGCTATGAGGCGGCGGATCGTGCCGACGACCGGCTGGAGGGCGTCTACGGCTCCGTGGCCCGTCTGCTCGCCTGCTCGCGCGAGGAGGTGGCGCTGGCGGAGAGCGCGACGGCGGCCTGGGGCATGGCCTTCAACGCGCTGGCGGCGCTGCCGGGGGAGGGCTTCCGGCCCGGCGACCGCATCCTGGCCGCGCGTGCGGAATACGCCGCGAACCTCATCCCCTTCCTTCAGACGGCCCGGCGCACCGGCGCGGTGGTGGAGGTGATCCCCAGCGACGAGACCGGCCAGACCTCCGTCGAAGCGCTGGAGGCGATGATCGCGGCACCGGGGAAGGGACCCGTCCGGCTGATCGCCATCACCCACATCCCGACCAACGGCGGGCTGGTCAACCCGGCCTCGGCCATCGGGCGGGTGGCGCGGCGGCACGGCATCCCCTATCTGCTCGACGCCTGCCAGACGGTGGGCCAGATGCCGGTGGACGTGGAGGAGTTGGGCTGCGACTTCCTGTCGGCGACGGGGCGCAAGTTCCTGAGGGCGCCGCGGGGCACCGGCTTCCTTTATGTCCGCAAGGACTGGCTCGACCGCATCGAGCCGCACACGCTGGACCTCAGCGGCGCCACCCTGACCGGGCCGGACCGCTACGCCATGCGCCCCGACGCCCGCCGCTTCGAACTGTGGGAGAGCAACACCGCCGCCCGGCTGGGTCTGGGCGTGGCGGTGGATTACGCCCTGTCCTGGGGGCTGGAGGCGATCCGCGACCGCGCCTTCGGTTTGGCCGACGCGCTGCGGCGGCGTCTGGCCGAGCTTCCCGGCGTGACGGTGCGGGATCTGGGGGCGGAGCGCTGCGCCATCGTCACCTTCACGGTGGACGGGCGGGCGCCGCGCGCCATCAAGGCCGCGCTGGGGAGCCAGGGGATCAACCTGTCGGTCTCCTCCGCGCCCTCGACCCCCTTCGACATGGATGCCCGCGGCCTGAGCGAGGTCGTCCGCGCCTCTCCCCACTATTACAACGACGAGGAGGAGGTGGAGCGGTTGCTGCGGGCGGTGGCGGCGCTGTAGGGGCGGCGCTACAGGACCGACTCCAGGACCTCCGCCACCCCGTCCGCGTAGCGGTCCCAGGTCAGCCCGGCCAGGAAGGCAGCACCCGCCCGCCCGATGGCCGCGGCGCGGGCCCGGTCGGCCCACAGGCTTTCCAGCGCCTCGGCAATCTCCTCCACGTCGCTCTCGCCCCAGCCGTCCGTGCCGAAGGCGGTGCTGATGGCGCGCTGCCGGGTCAGCGGGATGCAGCGGTCCGCCCCGATCAGGTCCAGATGCCCGGTGTTGGCCGACAGGATGGACGGAACCCCGCAGGCCATGCATTCCATGGCGACGAGGTTGGTCCCGCCCTCGCCGCGGTTGGGGAACAGGCCGGCGTCCACCTCGCGCAGGATGCGGGCCATGTCGGCGTTGGGCACGGGGCCGAGGTCCATCACCTGATCGGGCCGCAAACCGTTGGCGATGGCCCAGGCGGCGCCGTCGAACTGCCCGTTCTCGTGGAATTGCACGGGCGCCACGGCGGGGTTGGCCTCCAGCGAGCGGGCGCTCTCCGGCCATGGGTTGTGCCAGGCGGTCAGCAGCAACGCCTCCGGGTGGCGCTCCGCGAAGGCGCGGAAGCCGAGCAGGGCGAGGTCCTGCCCCTTGCGGAACTCCGGCTTGCCGCCGGAGAAAACGACGAAGCGGTCCTTGAACCAGCCCAGCCTGGGCGCCGGGTGGAAATGGCTGGGATCGACGCCTTGCAGGACCGTCCGCACCCGCCCGATGCCGGCCCCGGTCAGAACCCGCTCGACGAAGCTGGAGCCGGCGACGATGGCCGCGCACTCCTCCGCCCGGGCGCGGCCGTCCGCGTCGATGCCGGTGTCCTCCAGATAGCAGACGCCGATGGTCGGCTGGCCGCGCAGGCTCACATTCTCCACCGACCGGCTGCCGACGAGGTTGTTGCCGAGCCCGCGCAGGACCGGCACCGACACCCCGACCTCCTGCCCGGCGTGGGGCGCGATCTGCTGGCAGAGCCTCTCCGATTCGCGGACGAAGCCGGCCATGCGCCGCCATTCCAGCGGGGAGAGGGCGATGTCCTCCAGCCGCAGCGGCAGCGAGCAGACCGGCACGAGCCGCCCGCTGCGCGTCCAGCTCAAGGCCAGTTGCAGGCCGTTGACGCCCCAGCCGCTGTAGCTGGACAGGCCCCATTGGATGACGGCGGGCTGGGCGTTGGGCATGGGGCGTCCTTCGGGTTGGCGTAACCCCCTCAGCCTACCCTCTCCCCGGAAGAGAGAGGGCAATGAAATGCGCAACCCGCAAGTTCACCCGTGCCGCGCGGTGGGGGAGACGTCGCCCATGGACTCCGACACCGGCGCGTAGGGCTCGTCCATCAGCCCTTCGACCTTTGCGGCCATGATGAAGTCGTTCTCGTGCAGGCCCCTGATCTTGTGCGTCCAGAAGGTGACCGTGCAGTGGCCCCAGCCGTAGAGGATCTCTGCGTGGTGGCCCTCCGCCTCGCACAGGTCGCCGACGCGCATCGCGAAATGCTGGGCCTCGCGGAAGTCGGCGAAGCGGTAGTCGCGCTCCAGCCGGTCCGGGTCCGGCTTGATCGACCAGCCGGGCACCTGCACCAGATAGCTTTCCGCCATGGCGCGGTCCATCGGGGGGATGCCGCCGCGGCAGGGCTCGCAGCTTTTGCCCGTCAGATCCTGATGTGCCGCCATGTTGCGTCCTCCTGTGTTGTTGGTTTCGAACCCCGGTTTCGAACCCCGGCTTCGAACAATGCTGGGGTCGCAACCTCGCGGCGGCAAGCCTCGCAACCAGCAGCGGAAGCGAAAGCATGACGGATCTGCCCTTCGCCGACGATCAGCAACCCAGCAAACCCGCCGCCGGGCCGCGGCTCGCCATCGTGGGGGAGGCGCCGGGGGCGGAGGAGGCCCGGCAGGGCAAGCCCTTCGTCGGGCGCAGCGGCCAGCTTCTCGACGAGACGCTGAAGGCCGCGGGGGTGGAGCGGGCGGAATGCCTTGTCGCCAACGTTTTCCGCTTCCAGCCGCCGGGCAACAGGGTGGGGCACTTCTTCGCCTCCCGCACCCGCGCGAGGAAGGAGGGGCGGGCGCTTGACGAGCGCTGGGGGCCGTTCGGCACCTCCGACTGGGTGCTGGCGGAGTTCTCCGGCGAGGTCGATCACCTGCAACGGACGCTGGAAGCCTACGCCCCCCGCGTCGTCGTCGCGCTGGGCCGCACGCCGCTGTGGGCGCTGACCGGGTTGAACGGGATCATGCAGTTGCGCGGCACGGTCCAGCCCTGCCGCCTCGTGCCGGGGGCGGAGGTGGTGGCGACCTTCCACCCCAGCTACATCCTGCGCGGCCAGCTCGCCGAGCAGCCGACCTTCCTGGCCGACTTGAAACTGGCCGTGTCGCGGTTGACGGGCTGAAGCGCGTCTACGCCCGCGCCGCGGCCGTTTCATACCCGCTCCGCGGCCTCCGCCAGACCGAGGAAGGCGGGAAGCTCGTGGGTGATGACGTAGGTCGGGATCGGGGCCAGGAAGTCGCGCATCCGGCCCTTCTCCATGAAGCGCTTGCGGAAGCGGGAATGGGTGAACAGGGTGCCCAGCTTCGGCACGACGCCGCCCGCGATGTAGACGCCGCCCCGCGCCCCCAGCGTCAAAGCGAGGTTGCCCGCCACGGTGCCGAGCATCGCGCAGAACATCTCCACCGCCTCCACGCAATGGGGGTTGGTGTTGGCCGTCGCGGCGTCGGAGACCTGGGCGGGGGTGAAGGGCTCCGGCTCCTGGTGGTCGAGGATGCACAGCGCCTGATAGAGGTTGACCAGACCCGGCCCGGACAGCACCCGCTCCGCCGACACATGGTCGAAGCTCTTGCGGAGCTGGGCCAGCACGGCGCTTTCGCGGTCGCTGACCGGGGCCATGGTGACGTGGCCGCCCTCCGCCGCCAGGGCGGTCCAGCCCTGCGGTCCGGGCACCAGCCCCGACACGCCCAGCCCGCTGCCCGGCCCGATCACGCCGACGACGCGGCCCGGCTCCGGCGCCCCCTCGCCCACCTGATGCAGGTCGGCGGGGGTGAGGCGGGGCACCGACAGGGCCACGGCGGTGAAGTCGTTGATGACGGCCAGCCGCTCCAGCCCCAGCTTGCCGCGCACCTCCGCCGTGGAGAAGGACCAGCCCCGGTTGGTCATCAGCACCGCGTCGCCGGTCACCGGGCCGGCGATGGCGAAAGCGCCCCGGCTGGGCCGGGCGTCCGGCGCCATGCCGCCCAGATAGGCCAGCGCCGCCGCCTCCAGCGACGGGAAGTCGGCGCAGCGCAGAACGCGCGAGCCGTGGATTCCCGTGCCGTCGATCAGGCCGAAGCGGGCGTTGGTGCCGCCGATGTCGGCGACCAGGGTGAGCGGGGCGGGGCCGGTGGCGGCGGTGCGGTCGGTGGTCATGGAAACAGTTTCACCCGTACGGCGCGCGCGTCAAGGCATCCACGTAGGATTCGCGCCACCAGCCGATGTCGTGGCTGCGCAGGGTGCGCATCATCGCGGCGTGGCGCTCCTTCCGCTCGGGCAGGGCCATGGTCAGGGCGCGCTGGAGCGCGTCGGCCACCGCTTCGATGTCGAAGGGGTTGACGATCAGCGCCGAATCGAGTTCCCGCGCCGCCCCCGCGAAGGTGGACAGCACCAGCACGCCGGGATCGTCCGGGTCCTGGCAGGCCACATACTCCTTGGCGACGAGGTTCATGCCGTCGCGCAGCGGGGTGACCAGCCCGACATGGGCCGTGCGGTAGAAGCCGGCCAGCACGCGCCGCCCGAAGCTCTTGTTCAGATAGCGGATGGGCACCCAGTCAAACTCGGCGAAGCGCCCGTTGATGCGGCCCGACAGCTCCGACAGCTCGCGCTTGATGGCGATGTATTCGGGCACGTCCTCGCGGCTGGGCGGCGCCACCTGAAGGAAGGAGACGCGGTTGCAGTGCTCCGGATAGGCCACCAGGAGCTGCTCGAACGCCTGGAAGCGCTGCGGCAGGCCCTTGGAATAGTCGAGCCGGTCCACCCCGATGATCAGCCGCCGCCCGACGAGGCTCTCCTTCAGCCGCTCCGAATGGCGGGAACGCACGGCGGTCTCGGCGAGGCTCACCAGAGTGTCGGTGTCGATGCTGATGGGGAAGGCGCGGGCCAGCAGCGTGCGCCCGAAGGCGTGGATCAGCAGGCCGCCCTCCGGGCCGCGGTCCTCCACCTCGCCGTTCAGCTCCTGCCGGATGTAGTCGGCGAAGCAGCGCAGGTCCACCTGGGTGTGGAAGCCGACGAGGTCGTAGGCGCACAGCTCCCGGATCACCTCGCGGTGGTTGGGCAGCGCCACCAGCACCTCCGGCGCGGGGAAGGGGGTGTGCAGGAAGAAGCCCATGCGCTGGTTGCAGCCGCGCTGGCGCAGCTCCTCGCCGAAGGGGATCAGGTGATAGTCGTGGACCCACACCATGTCGTCCGGACGCAGCAGCGGAACCAGCTTCTCCGCGAAATAGCCGTTGACCCGCTTGTAGCCCTCCCGCGTGCGGCGGCTGACCTCGATCAGGCCGAGGCGGTAATGGAACAGCGGCCACAGGGTCTGGTTGGCGAAGCCGTTGTAGTATTCCTCGAAATCGCGGCGGCTGAGGTCCAGCGTCGCGTAGGTCAGGCGCCCGACGTCGGTCCGCCGGGGCTCGCTCTGCGATTCCTCCTCGACCACCGTGCCGCTCCAGCCGAACCAGATGCCGCCGGTCTTCTTCAGGGCGGCCAGCACCGCGACGGCCAGCCCCCCGGCGGCCTGCTTGCCTTCGTCGATGGGGGCGACGCGGTTGGATACGACGACCAGTCTGCTCACGTTGACGGTTCTCCGGTGCCGGACGGCCGCGCGGAAAGGCGGCCGTTTGGTGCGCGGCGGGGGTGCGCCCCCAGGACGCGCAGGGACGAAACGACCGTACGGAAAGTTGGTTCCCTATCGGTCGGATGGGTTATGCCGAAGGACCGGGGAGGGTTGGCGGACGCGCCGCCAGCCCCAGATTGTGCGGGAGCAGAACCGGGATTTTGTGTGCAATGCAGCATAAGCGGCTGTTTGCACCACGCTCGGGCTTTGTCTTAACTTTACTCAAGCCATTGAATTGCATGAAAAAGCATTTTCCCTCTTGATCCCCGCCAGGGGGCTCATCATATTGTGCAGTGCGGCATTGATCGTGTCTGTGATGCGGGCGATGCCGTAACGCACTTCTTGGGCGTTTCCTCCCTAGACTCGGGCCGGGGCCTTTGCCCCGGCCTTTTTTTGTGCGTCAGCGCGGCGCCAGCGGGCCGGGCGGCAGGTGGGCGATGTTGTCCACCATCTCGTGCATGTGGCGTGTCAGGACGTTCAGGAAGGGCAGGCGCGACAGCGTGGCCTCGTCCATGTAGAGGTCGCGGCTGATCTCGATCTGAAGGGCGTGGATGCCCTGGCGCGGGCGCCCGTAATGGCGGGTGGTGTAGCCGCCGGCGTAGGGCGCGTTGCGGCTGACCGTGTAGCCCAGGCCGCGCAGGAAGCGCTCCGCCGTCTCGATGATCGCCGGGGCGCAGGAATTGCCGAAACAGTCCCCCAGCACGATGTCGCTGCGCCGGTTGTCGCGGTCGCCCAGCCCGGGGGAGGGCATGGAATGGCAATCGATCAGCACCGCATGGCCGAAGCGGTTGCGCGTGTCCTCGATCAGCCGGCGTAGCGCGCCGTGGTAGGGGGTGTAATACTGCTCGACCCGCCGCACCGCCTCGGCGAAGCGCAGCTTGCCGCGGTAGATGTCCTCCCCGTTGGCGACCACCCGCGCGATGGTGCCCAGCCCCGCCGCCACGCGCGGCGAGCGCGTGTTGACGTAGGGGGGCAGGGGGTCCGCGAACATCTCCGGGTCCAGCTCGTAGGCTTCGCGGTTGACGTCCAGGAAGGCGCGGGGAAACAGCGCCCGGATCAGCGGGATGCCCAGCGCCGGGGCGCCCGCGAAGATCTCGTCGACGAAGCAGTCTTCCGATTTGCGCAGCGCGCGGGGGTCGAGCCGCGCCGCCGCCAGGAACTCGGCCGGATAGCGGTTGCCGCTGTGCGGCGAGGCCAGCACCAGCGGTTTGGTCTGTTCGTCCGGGGCCAGAAGTTCGAAGGCCGGTTCCGGTGGGGCGGCGTCGACGGAAGCATCCATGGCATGTGATGTAGTGGACATGGGCGGCTCTGTCACGCACCGTCCCGCTTGTGTTCCGACAGATGCCCCAACAGGTGGGAGGCTTGCGGCGTCGCGTCGGCGGAAAAGCGGATGCGGTTCCTTACGGACGGAAAAAAGTGAAATCCGGGCTTGCCAGCCCCCCGGGATGATGGTACATCCCACGCCCACGCCGGACGGGACGCAAGACGGATGCCGAACCCCGAACCGACCGGCGGCACGGATGGGCGCGTAGCTCAGCGGGAGAGCACTACGTTGACATCGTAGGGGTCACAGGTTCAATCCCTGTCGCGCCCACCATCCTCGAAGGCCGGAACCCAGACGGGTTTCCGGCCTTCGCCATGTCTGGGCCATGGGGAACGCCGGCCCCCTCCCCAAACCTCCCCCTTTTCCAGGGAGAGGGGGCTGCCGCCGCTTCGCAGAAGGCGCCCTCTCCCGCAGAGCGGGGGAGGGCCGGGGAGGGGGAAACCCCCTCGCCTCACGCGGCGCTGCGGTCCGGAGCCATGCCGCGCGTCAGGATCGCCAGATCGTGATCCAGCGCCTGCTGCTCGGCGTCCGGCAGCGTGAACTTCACGTGCAGTTGGCCGTGCTCGCAGGACTTCACCGTGAAGGGCACGGGGCGGGACAGGCCGGAGGCGCGCAGCGTGCCGGGGGCGCCCGTGGTCATCGCCGGTGCGTTCCGGATCATGGCGCCGCCGGAAGACAGGTTGGCGATCCGCGCCTCCTTCCCCGCTCCGGCCCCGGCGCCATCAATGGTGCAGGGCAGGTCGAGCCGGAAGCGCGGCTTGCGGCGGCGGTCCACGTCGCTGGTCGCGGTGCGGACGACGCGCACCAGGATGCTCTGCAACTCGTCGATGCTCTGCGCCACGTCCCCGGCGGCGGCGCGCATGCCGCCGGCCCGCTCGCCGGTCTGGTTGGCCTCTTCGGAAACCAGGGCGATGCGGCTGGAGACCTCCTGCGCGGCGTGGCTGGTCTCGTTGACGGTGCGGGCGATCTCCTCGGTGGCGGCGTCCTGCTCCTCGACCGAGGCGGCGATGGAGGTGGAGATGTCGGAAACCTGATGGATGGTCGCGGCGACTTCGCCCACCCGGTCCACGGCCTGCCGGGTGACCGACTGCACGTCGGTGATGAGGGTGGCGATCTCCTCGGTGGAGCGGGCGGTCTGGTTGGCGAGGTTCTTCACCTCTTGCGCCACCACGGCGAAGCCCTTTCCGGCCTCGCCGGCCCGTGCCGCCTCGATGGTGGCGTTCAGCGCCAGCAGGTTGGTCTGGCTGGCGATGTCGCCGATCAGGCGGGCGACGGCGCCGATGCGCTCCACCGCCTCCGACAGGTGGCCGATGATCGCGCTGGCGGAGCCGGCCTTCTCCACGGCCTGCCCGGTGACCGAAACCGACGCGGACACCTGCCGCCCGATTTCCCGGATCGAGGAGGACAGTTCGTTGGCCGCGGCGGCGACGGTCTGGGCGTTCGCCAGCGCCTGGCTGGCCGCGGCGGCGACGTTCTGTGAATTGTCGCTGACCATCCCGGCGGAGGCGGCCATCGCCTCGGCGTTGCTGGCCATCTCGCCGGCGTGCCGGGCCACCCGCTCCACCGCGGCGCGGGTCTCCCGCTCCACCGTGTCGGCCATGGAGGCCAGAGCCTGCCGGCGCTCCTCCTCGCCGGTTTCGCGGGCCCGCTCCTGCTCGGCGCGCAGGCGCTCGTTCTCCAGCCCGGCTTCACGGAACACCTGCACGGCGGCGGCCATCTGCCCGATCTCGTCCTTGCGCCCTTCGAACCCGACCTCCACCCGCAGGTTGCCGGCGGCCATGCTGTTCATGGTGAGGCGCATGCGGTCGATCGGCCCGACCACCGCCAGCCGCAGGAACAGGATGGAGGACGCGATCAGAAACAGCGTCATCGCCGCCGTCGCGATCAACTCGCGCTCCAGCGTGACGGAGGCGGTCTCGATGTCGGTCACCGCCGCGCCGAGGCCGTCCAGGCGCTGCCCGCGGACCTGCTCCATGGTGGAGAGCAACCGTTCCATTTCCTTGTCCATGCTTTCCGCAGCGGCGTCGAACTGCTCCATCATGGCGTTGCCCGCCGACGGGCCGCCCTCGACATAGGCGCCGGCCATGCGCTGGCCCAGTTCGTAGAAGCGCGGGAAAGCGGCGCGGGTGGCGGCGATGGCCTTCACCATGTCGGCCAGATCGAGATGGCGCGCGATGGCGTCGGCCTCGGCGGCCTGCTTGTCGAAAGCCTTCGCGTATTCGGCGGCCTTTTCCGGCCCGTCGTTCAGCCCGTCCAGCCCGCGGGTGGCCGATATGTCGGTCAGCCACTGCTGCACCTGCGCCACGTCGTAGCGCAGGTCGGCGATCAGGCCGCTCAGCGGCACCACCTTGTCGCTCACCTCGTCCGCGATTTGGCGGACGTTGCTCAGATTGGTCTTCTGCAGCGACATTTCTTTCCCGACGAAGAAAGTTGCTGTCGCCATGACGACGAAAACGAACAAAGCAGTCAGTGTTGCTTTTCGTTTGATGGTCATGGCGTGCAGAAAGTTCATAACAGTGCTCCGTGTGACGTATTGCCGCGGCTTACATACAGCCGTAAACCGTCTCGTCTGGACAATTCCTTCAATTGTCCACGAGCGCAAGTTTGCCGTTAATCCTATTACAAAACCTTAAGACGTGTTCGCCTTCTTATGGAGGCTCATGGCTGACGTGAACTTGCTGCATACGGACTTCGGACGCTTGGGATTGGCGGTTCGTGTCGGAAAGTCCTGCAGGAAGTGGGTTGCTCGCGTTGTTCTATGCAATCTGTACTCTTTGATTCATGGATCTTTGTTTTCGTTTCGCACGGAAGGTTGCTTTGTTGCCGGCGCGCAAAGAAAAAGGCCCTCCCCCGCGGACGGGGAAGGGCCTTCGATGGGCGCCGGATAAAGCTTTGGCCGGATCAGACCGCGGCCTTCGCCTTGGCCTCGATGCGGCGGCGGTGCAGCACCGGCTCGGTGTAGCCGTTCGGCTGCTCGCGGCCCTTGAAGACGAGGTCGCAGGCGGCCTGGAAGGCGACGCTGCCGTCGAAGTCCGCGGCCATCGGGCGGTAGAGCGGGTCGCCGGCGTTCTGCTTGTCCACCACGGCGGCCATGCGCTTCATCGTCTCCATGACCTGCGCCTCGGTGGTGATGCCGTGGTGCAGCCAGTTGGCGATGTGCTGGCTGGAGATGCGCAGGGTGGCGCGGTCTTCCATCAGCCCGACGTTGTTGATGTCCGGCACCTTGGAGCAGCCGACGCCCTGGTCGATCCAGCGCACGACGTAGCCGAGGATGCCCTGGGCGTTGTTGTCCAGCTCCTGCTGGATCTCCTGTTCCGACCAGTTGGGGCGGTCGGCCATGGGGATGGTCAGGATGGCGTCCAGGCTGGCGCGCTCGCGCCGGGCCAGCTCCTCCTGCCGGGCGGCGACGTTGACCTGATGGTAGTGCAGGGCGTGCAGCGTGGCCGCGGTGGGCGAGGGCACCCAGGCGGTGTTGGCGCCGGCCTGCGGGTGGGCGATCTTGGCGGCCAGCATGTCGGCCATGCGGTCCGGCATCGCCCACATGCCCTTGCCGATCTGGGCGTGGCCCTTCAGCCCGCAGAGCAGGCCGGTGTCCACGTTCCAGTCCTCGTACGACTTGATCCAGGCGGACGACTTCATGTCGTTCTTGCGGATCATCGGGCCGGCTTCCATGGCGGTGTGCATCTCGTCGCCGGTGCGGTCGAGGAAGCCGGTGTTGATGAACACCACGCGCGCCGCGGCGGCCCGGATGCACTCCTTGAGGTTCACCGTGGTGCGGCGCTCCTCGTCCATGATGCCCATCTTCAGCGTGTTGCGCGCGATGCCCAGCGCGGCCTCGACGCGGCCGAACAGCTCGTCCGCGAAGGCGACCTCCTCCGGCCCGTGCATCTTCGGCTTCACGATGTAGACGGAGCCGGCGCGGCTGTTGCGGCGGGCGCCGTTGATGTCGTGCAGCGCGATCAGCGAGGTGATCATGCCGTCCAGGATGCCTTCCGGCGCCTCGCTGCCGTCCTTCAGCAGCACGGCGTTGATGGTCATCAGATGGCCGACGTTGCGGACCAGCATCAGGCTGCGGCCCGGCAGGGTCACCGTGCCGCCCGCGGCGGCGGCGTAGCGGCGGTCCTCGTTCAGGCGGCGCTCGACCGTGCCGTTCCCCTTGGGGAACTGGGCGGTCAGGTCGCCCTTCATCAGGCCCAGCCAGTTGCGGTAGACCAGCACCTTGTCCTCCGCATCCACGGCGGCGACGGAATCCTCGCAGTCCTGGATGGTGGTCAGGGCGGATTCGAGCAGCAGGTCGGCGACCCCCGCCGCGTCGGTCTTGCCGATGGGGTGGCTGCGGTCGATGCGGATTTCCAGGTGCAGGCCGTTGTTGGCCAGCAGGATGCCCGTGGGGGCGGACGCCTCGCCGGCATAGCCGACCAGCTTCTCCGGCTCGGCCAGACCCGTGGTGCGCCCGTCCTTCAGCGCGACCAGCAGGCGCCCGTCCTCGACCGTGTAGCCGGCGGCGTCGGCGTGCGACCCGTCGGACAGCGGCGCGGCGCGGTCCAGCACGTTGCGGGCGAAGGCGATGACCTTCTCGCCGCGCTTCGGGTTGTAGCCGGCGCCGCGCTCCGCCCCATCCGTGTCGGGGATGGCGTCGGTGCCGTAGAGCGCGTCGTACAGGCTGCCCCAGCGGGCGTTGGCGGCGTTCAGCGCGTAGCGGGCGTTCATCACCGGCACGACGAGCTGCGGGCCGGCGGTGGTGGAGATCTCCGGATCGACGTTCTCCGTCGTCACGGCGAAGTCCGGGCCTTCCGGCAGCAGATAGCCGATGTCCTTCAGGAATTCCGTGTGGGCCGCGCGGTCCAGCGGCTGGCCGCGGCGGCTGCGGTACCACTCGTCGATCTGGGCCTGAAGCTCGTCCCGCCGGGCCAGCAGCGCGCGGTTGCGCGGGGCCAGATCGTGGAGGATCGCGTCAAGGCCCGACCAGAACTGTTCCGGCGACACGCCGGTGCCCGGCAGGGCTTCGTTCTCGATGAAGCGGTGAAGCTCCGTGGCAACCTGCAAGCCGCCAACCTGAATCCGTTCCGTCACCATTGTTGCTCTTTCCTTCCGAAGTCGTAGACACCGCGGTTTTTCGGTTTGTCGTTCGTTGGCTGACGTTTTTTCACCGCTGGCCCGCAAGCGGCGCCGTCCGTTCGGTCCGGCCCCGGCGCGGGCTTCGGGCGACAAAGTACACATTCGCGGCGCTGCGGTCTTCCTCCGAATTGACGGAGCGCGGCGGCTCTCCCCCGAAGGCCCGGCGCTGACTATGTTGAGAAGCATGAGCATATCCGGTCATGCATCCCCCGCGGCGGGCGCGCCTGTGCGGGAACCGCTGTCGGGGCTGGTGGAGCGGGTGACCTTCCACAGCCCGGAGACGGGATTCTGCGTGCTGCGGTTGAAGGTGCGCGGGCAGCGCGACCTCGTCACGCTGGTCGGCCACGCCGCCACGATCAGCGCGGGGGAGTTCGTGCAGGCCAGCGGCGCCTGGGTGAACGACCGCAACCACGGACTCCAGTTCAAGGCCGACTTCCTGCGCGCCACCCCGCCGACCACGGTGGAGGGGATCGAGACGTATCTCGGCTCCGGCCTGATCCGCGGCATCGGGCCGGTCTACGCGAAGAAGCTGGTGAAGGCGTTCGGCGAGGCCGTGTTCGACGTGATCGAGCAGGAGCCGGACCGGCTGCGGCAGGTCACCGGCATCGGGCCGAAGCGGGCGCAGCGCATCACCGCCGGCTGGGCCGACCAGAAGGTGATCCGCGAGATCATGATCTTCCTGCACAGCCACGGGGTCGGCACCTCGCGGGCGGTGCGCATCTTCAAGACCTACGGGGCGGACGCCATCCGGCTGATCACCGAGAACCCCTACCGGCTGGCCCGCGACATCCGCGGCATCGGCTTCAAGACAGCGGACGCGGTGGCGGCGAAGCTGGGCATCGAGAAGACCGCGATGATCCGGGCGCGGGCCGGCATCGGCTACGCCCTGGCGGAGGCGACGGACCAGGGCCATTGCGGGGTGCCGGTGGCGGAGCTGATCCCGCTCGCCGTGAAGCTGCTGGAGATCGACGCCTCCATCCTGGAGACCGCGGCGGAGCTGGAGCGGCAGGACGGCGCGGTCGTCGCCGACAGCCTGGGCGGGGAACCCTGCCTGTTCCTGGCCAGCCTGCACCGGGCGGAGCAGGCCATCGCCGAACGGCTGCGGCGGCTGGCCGGCGGCCCGGTGCCCTGGCCGGGGATCGACGCGGAGAAGGCCATCCCCTGGGTGGAGGCGAAGGCCGGCATCACCCTGGCGGAAGGCCAGCGGGAGGCGCTGCGCCAAGCGGTCGCGGCGAAGCTGCTGGTCATCACCGGCGGCCCCGGCGTGGGCAAGACGACGCTGGTGAACAGCATCCTGACCGTGCTGAAGGCCAAGGGCGTGTCGATCGCGCTGGCCGCCCCCACGGGCCGCGCCGCCAAGCGGCTGAGCGAGAGCACCGGCATGGAGGCGCGGACCATCCACCGCCTGCTGGAGACCGACCCGCAGGCCGGCGGCTTCAAGCGCGACGAGACCAACCCGCTGGACTGCGACCTGCTGGTGGTGGACGAGACCAGCATGGTGGACGTGCCGCTGATGAACGCCCTGCTGCGCGCCGTGCCGGGGCGGGCCGCGCTGCTGCTGGTCGGCGACGTGGACCAGTTGCCCTCGGTCGGGCCGGGGCAGGTGCTGGCCGACGTGATCGGGTCCGGCGCCGTGCCGGTGGTCCGGCTGACCGAGATCTTCCGGCAGGCGGCGACCAGCCGCATCATCGTCAACGCCCACCGCATCAACGCCGGGCGGATGCCGGAATGGCCGAAGGCGGGGGAGGACAGCGATTTCTACTTCGTGGAGGCGGCGACTCCGGAGGCCGGGGTGGCGAAGCTGATCGGGATGGTGCGCGACCGCATTCCCCGCCGATTCGGCGCCGACCCGGTGCGCGACGTGCAGATCCTCTGCCCGATGAACCGCGGCGGCCTCGGTGCGCGGTCGCTGAACATCGAGTTGCAGAAGGCGCTGAACCCGCCGGGCGAATCCCGAGTCGAGCGATTCGGTTGGACCTTCGGCCCCGGCGACAAGGTCATGCAGGTGGAGAACAACTACGACAAGGAGGTCTACAACGGCGACCTCGGCATCGTATCCGCCGTCGATCCGGAAGAAGGAACGCTGACCGCCACCTTCGACGGGCGCCCGGTGACCTATGATTTCGGAGAATTGGACGAAATCGTTCTCGCCTATGCCACGACGATTCACAAAAGCCAGGGATCGGAATACCCGGTGGTCGTCATTCCCGTGGTGACCCAGCATTACACGATGCTCCAGCGCAACCTGATCTATACGGGCGTGACGCGGGGCAAGCGGCTGGTGGTGATGCTCGGCCAGCGCCGCGCGCTCGCCATGGCGGTGCGCGGAACGCAGGGGCGGCGGCGCTGGACGAAGCTGGGGGAATGGCTGTCGCCCGCGTGACCCGGCGGACCGGACAACCATGTCGGGTTTTTGTCACAGGGGTATGCGCGCGGTGTTTGCGGCGCCTGCCCGGGTATGCCGCGCCGGCCCGGCGGCAGGGTGTGAGTTTCGCGCCAAGTCATTGGACCGTCAGGGTAAAATATGCATTTTCCGGAGCCGTGGCGGAGCGGCGCCCTGAAGGGCGCGCGGGGGCGGTACCGGGCGTCTTCGGGACCGGTACCCCTTCCGAACGGACGGTCCTCCCCTTGGCCGAATGTCGCAGGAAGGGGCGTCTGGCCTTTGGCGTGCTTGACGGATGGCTCCTACCCTGTGACAAAGATAATTCGGCATCCTCTATGAGCTTGAAGACACATGTTCGACCGCCCGCCCCGTCAGGGCTACCGCGCTCCCGAGATCACCAAGGCCAACGTCACCGCCACTGTGAAGTGGTTCAACCCCACCAAGGGGTTCGGCTTCGTGTCCCCCGAGGACGGTTCGCCCGACGCCTTCCTGCACGTCTCCGCGGTCCAGGCCGCCGGCTATGACGCGCTCGACGAAGGCGCCACCATCGTTTGCGACCTCGCCCGCGGCCCGAAGGGTCCGCAGGTTGCTTCCATCCAATCCGTGGACACCTCCACCGCGACCCGTTCGGCCCGTCCGGCCCGCACGGGTGGCGGCGGCTTTGGCGGCGGCGGCTATGACCGTGGCGGCTACGGCGGCGGCGGCGGCGGTTACGACCGCGGCGGCTGGGGCAACGACGCCGGCGGCGGCGAAGAGGTCGACGGCACCGTCAAGTGGTTCAACGCCGACAAGGGCTTCGGCTTCATCACGCCGAGCACCGGTGGCAAGGACGTCTTCGTCCATGTGAACGTGCTGCGCCGCTCCGGCATGCAGACGCTCCAGGAAGGCGATCAGGTGCGCGTGACCGTCCGCCAGGGCCAGAAGGGTCCGGAGGCCGGCAAGGTCGAGTACCGCTAAGCCTTCTTCGGCTTCTGAAGAACGGCCGGGGCGCTTCCGCAAGGAGGCGCCCCGGTTCGTTTTCGGGGTTACGCGGCCAGGCCCATGGCCTTCAGGTCGTCCTGCACCGTGCCGATGGGCATGATGTTGTAGGCGTCCACCAGAACCTTCAGCACAGCGGGGGTGACGAAGGCCGGCAGCTTCGGGCCGAGGCGGATGTTCTTCACCCCCAGATGCAGCAGCGCCAGCAGGACGGCGACCGCCTTCTGCTCGTACCAGGAAATCACCAGCGACAGCGGCAGGTCGTTGACGCCCACGCCGAAGGCGTCGGCCAGCGCCAGGGCGACCTTCACGGCGGAATAGGCGTCGTTGCACTGGCCCATGTCGAGCAGGCGGGGCAGGCCGGCGACGGTGCCCAGATCCTGGTCGATCACCCGGAACTTCCCGCAGCCGAGCGTCAGCACCACCGAGTCCTGCGGCAGGGCCACGGCCATGTCGGTGTAGTAGTTGCGGGCCGTTTCCGCCCCGTCGCAGCCGCCGATCAGGGTGAAGTGGCGGATGGCGCCGCTCTTCACCGCCTCGATCACCGGGCCGGCGACGCCCAGCACGGCGTCGTGGTGGAAGCCGACCGTGTGCCGGCGGTCCGGCGACTCGCCGGTAAAGCCCTCGGCCTCGAGGGCCGCCGCGATGACCGGGGCGTAGTCGTGGCCGGAAATGTGGGTGACGCCCGGCCAGGCGACGAGGCCGGAGGTGAAGATGCGGTCGGCGTAGCCCGGGGCCGGCTGCTGGATGCAGTTGGTGGTCATCAGAATGGCGCCGGGGAAGGCGTCGAACTCGCCGCGCTGGCGCTGCCACGCGCCGCCGTAATGGCCCACCAGATGCGCGTACTTCTTGAGCGCCGGATAGCCGTGGGCGGGCAGCATCTCGCCGTGGGTGTAGACGTTGATGCCGGTGCCCTCGGTCTGCTTCAGCAGCTCCTCCAGGTCCTTCAGGTCGTGGCCGGACACCAGGATGGCCTTGCCGGGGACATGCCCCATCAGCACCGGGGTCGGCACCGGGTGCCCATAGGCCCCCGTGTTGGCGCCGTCCAGCAGGGCCAGCACCGACACGCTCATGGCGCCGGTGCGCAGCGACAGCTCCAGCAGGGCCTCGACGGTCGGGGTGTCCTCGGCCAGGGCGGTCAGCGCCTCCTCCATGAAGGCGTGGACGCCCTCGTCCTCACGGCCCAGCAGGCGGGCGTGGCAGGCGTAGGCCGCAGCCCCCTTCAGCCCGTACATCACCAGTTCCTGCAACCCGGCGAGGTCGGGGCCGAGCGCGGCGATCCGGCGGTCGATGGAGACCTCCCGGCCCTGGGCGATCAGGCCGTCCAGATCGGCGGCGGGCACCCAGGCCGCGGGGCCGGTCAGCGTGTCGGGACAGCGCTCCGCATGGAGGGCGCGCAGCTCGTCGCGCAGGCCCGCGGCGGCGCGCAGGAGGGTTTCCAGACGGGCCGGGTCGAAATTGACGTTGGTCACCGTGGTGAACAGCGCGTCCAGAACGAAGGCGTCCGCATCCTTGCGGCGAATCCCCATCTTGCCCAAACGATGTGCATACTGCGAAATTGCCTGGGCGGCATGGACCAGCAGGTCCTGAAGCGCGGCGGTGTCGGGGGTCTTGCCGCAGGCCCCCTGGACGGTGCAGGCGGTGCCTCGTGTGGTCTGTTCGCATTGATAACAAAACATCGTCGTGTCTCCCGCTGGATGCATGTTCTTGTTGGCGCCGCATCCTTGTGGCGTCAGGGGGGAGCGGGGCTTGACCGTGGTCAAGCCGGACGGCGCGGAACGGCAATCGCTGGTGCGGCGGAATGTCCCGGCAGTCGTTTGGTTGGGGCAGCCGTTTGGTTGGGGCTGTCGGGTTCGAAGGGTGAAGGCAAGGATTAGGCAGGCGAGGGAAGAATGAAGAACGATCCGCCGGGTTTCCGGCCCCAGGACGCCGCGACGCTGCGGTCCAACGCGCTTTTCGGGCGTCTGCCCGACCGGTCGCTGGAGCTTCTGGTCAGCACCGCGCAGGTGCGCACGGTGCCGCGCGGCACCACCCTGTTCGTGCAGGACGAGGCGGCCGACCGCTTCTTCGCGCTGCTCGACGGCTGGGTGAAGCTCTACCGCCTGACCCGCGACGGGGCGGAGGCGGTGGTGACCATCGTCGCCCCCGGCGAGACCTTCGCCGAGGCGGCCATGTTCGCCAGCGGCAAGTTCCCGGTCTGCGCCGAAGCGGTGGCCGATTCGCGCGTCATGACCCTGACGGCGGAGGGCTTCGCCCGTTGCCTGCGCGAGGACGACCAGATCGCCTTCGCCATGCTGGGGTCCCTGTCGGTGCGGCTGCGCCACCTCGTCCAGCAGATCGAGCAGTTGCAGGTCCAGCCGACGGCGCAGCGGGTCGGCAGCTTCCTGCTGCGCTTCTGTCCCGAGGGATCGGGGGCGGCCAACTTCGCTCTGCCCTTCGACAAGGCGCTGATCGCGCGGCGCCTGGGCATGCAGCCGGAAACCTTCTCGCGCGCGCTGGCGAAGCTGCGTGGCGTGGGGGTGGAGACGCAGGGCGGAACGGTGTCCGTCGCCGATCTCGACGGGCTGCGCCGCTTCTGCAACGCCGATGCCGGGGACGGCGGCGAGCGTGGCGGCTGACGGAGACGGCTGACGAGGGCGGCTGATGGGGGCGGCTTGACGATAAGCGCTTCGGTGGCGGACAATCGGCTTGGCGAACCGAGCGGAGGGGCAGGCGGCGATGGGCACGACCGGAACCCCCGACCCCGCGACGGAGCTTGCGGAGTTCGCCGGCAACCGCCGGTTCGCCACGGTGATGGCCGACCCGCCCTGGCGCTTCGTCAACCGCACGGGAAAGATGGCGCCGGAGCACCGCCGCCTGTCGCGCTACGGCACCATGACGGTGGAGGAGATCGGCGCGCTTCCCGTCGCGGGCATCCTGGCGCCCACCGCGCATCTCTATCTCTGGGTGCCCAACGCGCTGCTGCCCGACGGCCTCCAGGTGATGAGGGCCTGGGGGTTCGAGTACAAGACCAACCTCGTCTGGCACAAACTGCGCAAGGACGGTGGGTCCGACGGGCGGGGCGTTGGCTTCTACTTCCGCAACGTGACCGAACTGATCCTGTTCGGCGTGCGCGGGCGCAACGCGCGGACGCTCGCCCCCGGGCGGACCCAGGTGAACTATGTCGGCACCCGCAAGCGCGAGCATTCGCGCAAGCCGGACGAGCAATACGCCCTGATCGAAGCCTGCAGCCCCGGCCCCTATCTGGAGCTGTTCGCCCGCGGCGCCCGTGCCAACTGGGCGGTCTGGGGCAACCAGGCCGACGACGGGTATGAGCCGACCTGGAGGACCTACGCCTACAACTCCGCCACCGGAAGCGGCGAGGCCGCGGGGTAAGCTGCATTTGGAAGTTGTCGTTGCCGCCGCCGCCTTGCCGATGACGGGTTGTGCCGCGCCGCAGGAGCATGTTCATGCGCGGCGGCGCTGTGATATCCTCCCGCGACCGGAGGCTGCGGGCGGCGCGGAGGGGGTTCGATGAGCGACGAGTTTCTTTTCGCCGACGACGAGCCGGGTGCGGAGGCCGAGCTGGCGAGGGAAGCGGCGCCGGAACCCGCCGACCCCTGGATCATCCTGATCGTGGACGACGATCCGGCGATCCACGCCACCACCAAGATGGTCCTGCGCGGCTTCACCTTCGAAGGACGCCCGGCGCAGTTCCTGTCCGCCGGCACGGCGGCGGAGGCGCGCAGCCTGCTGGAGCAGAATCCGGCCATCGCCGTGGTGCTGCTGGACGTGGTGATGGAATCGGACGACGCCGGCCTGCGGCTGGTGCGCATGATCCGCAACGAGCTGAACAACCGGCGTGTGCGCATCATCCTGCGCACCGGCCAGCCGGGGCAGGCGCCGGAACGCGACGTCATCCTGAACTACGACATCAACGACTACAAATCGAAGACGGAGCTGACGGCGCAAAAGCTGTTCACCTCCGTCGTCGCCGCCCTGCGCGGTTATCAGGACATCACCGCCATCGAGGACCACCGCCAGGGGCTGGAGCGCATCCTGGACGCATCCTCCGCCCTGCTGGACAAGCGGACCATGGCGGAGTTCGTCCACGGCGCCGTGTCGAAGATCGGGGAGATCTGCCCGCCCTGCGACGGCATCGCCCTGTGCAGCCGCTGGACGGAGGAGGAAACCGGCACCGCCGCGCGGGAACCGCTGGTTCTGGGCGCCGGCGGCATCCACGCGGCGGCGGAGGGCAAGCCGGTGCGCGCCGCCCTGCCGGCGGAAGCGGCGGAGGCGGTGGTCCAGGCGTTGGCCGACGGTCGGAACCGCTACGAGCGGGAGCGCAGCCTGCTGGTCTTCCGCTCCACCTCGCGCCACCACGACACGGTGTTCCACGTCAGCCACCGGCGCCCCCTGACGGAGGACGAGCGGCGGCTTCTGGAGGTCTTCTGCTCCAAGGTCGCGGTCGGCTTCGACAACGTGCATCTGTACGAGGAGCTGACCGCGCTGAACCGCAACCTGGAAAGCCAGGTGACCGACCGCACCCGCGAACTGGTCGCCGCGACCGAGGCGGCGGAGGCGGCGAGGGCCGAGGCGGAGGCGGCCAACCAGGCCAAGTCGCTGTTCCTGGCGACCATGAGCCACGAGATCCGCACCCCCATGAACGGCGTCCAGGGCATGCTGGAGCTGCTGGAATACACCCCGCTGACGGTCGAGCAGCGGGAGCTGGTCTCCGTCGTGCGCGATTCGGCGGGAGCGCTGCTGACCATCATCAACGACATCCTGGACTTCTCGAAGATCGAGGCCGGACGGCTGGATCTGGAGCGCGCCCCCGTGTCGCTGGCCGCGGTGGTGGAGGGCGTGGCCGAGACGCTGGCCCCGGCGGCGCGGCAGAAGGATCTGGCGTTGGTCGCCTACGTCGATCCCGACCTGCCCGCCCTGGTCATGGGCGATTCGGTGCGCATCCGGCAGGTGCTGTTCAACATTGCCGGAAACGCGGTGAAGTTCACCCCCTCGGGCTCGGTGCGCATCCGTGCGGAGCTGGCGCGGTTCGAGGAGGGGCGGGCGACCATCCGGATCACCGTCACCGACACCGGCATCGGCATTGCCAGGGAGGCGCAGGCCCACCTGTTCCGCCCCTTCACCCAGGCGGAGGCATCGACCACCCGGCGCTTCGGCGGGACCGGGCTGGGGCTGTCCATCTGCCGCCGTCTGGCGAAGCTGATGGGCGGCGAGGTCGGGGTGTCGAGCGAGCCGGGCCGCGGGTCCACCTTCTGGTTCACCTTCACCGCCGACCTCGCCCCGGACGGTGAAGGCGACGGTGACGGTGGCACCGGGGCCGCCGCCGCTCCGCCGCTGGCGGGGCTGGCGGTGCTGCTGCTGGCCGCCGACGAGGAGGAGCGGCGGTTCCTTGCCCGCTACCTGAACACCGACGGCGCTCTGCTGATGGACGCGCCGGACGCGGCGGCGGCGGTGCGGGTGCTGGCGTCTGGCACGCCCTGCGACGTCGTGCTGGCCACCGCGGAGGCGGATCTGCGGGCGCTGGACGCC
>NZ_JAUJFI010000373.1 GCF_030849505.1 Azospirillum isscasi
ACGATGCCGCGGCGGAAGACCAGCACGCAGACCACGAAGATCGCGCCGATCACCACCGGGACCGGCATGCTGGTGGCCGCCAGATAGCTTTCCAGCGTGACGACGATGGCCGCCCCCACCACCGGGCCGAGCAGCGTGCCCATGCCGCCGAGCAGGGTCATCAGCACCACCTCGCCGGACATCTGCCACGTCACGTCGGTCAGCGAGGCGAGCTGGAAGACCAGCGCCTTGGTCCCGCCGGCCAGCCCGGCGAGGCTCGCCGACAGCACGAAGGCCAGCAGCTTGTAGCGCTCCGTCCGGTAGCCCAGCGACACGGCGCGCGGCTCGTTCTCGCGGATCGCCTTCAGCACCTGGCCGAAGGGCGAATGCACCGTCCGCCAGACCACCGCGAAGCCGGCCAGGAACACCGCCAGCACGAAGTAATACATGCTCAGCGAGTTGTTCAGGTCGATCACCCCGAACAGGTGCCCGCGCGGCACGGCCTGGATGCCGTCCTCGCCGCCCGTGAACTTGAGCTGGAGCGCCATGAAGAAGACCATCTGCGACAGCGCCAGCGTGATCATGGCGAAGTAGATGCCCTGCCGCCGGATCGCCAGCGCCCCGAAGGCGAGGCCCAGCAGGGCGGAGAAGCCCATGCCGAGCAGGATGCTGGCCTCCGGCCCCAGCCCCCAGACCTTGGCGGAATGGGCGGTGATGTAGGCCGCCCCGCCGAAGAAGGCGGCGTGGCCGAAGCTGAGCAGGCCGGCGAAGCCGATCAGCAGGTTGAAGGCGCAGGCGAACAGCGCGAAGCACAGCACCTTCATCACGAAGACGGGGTACAGCACGTAGGGCGCGGC
>NZ_JAUJFI010000374.1 GCF_030849505.1 Azospirillum isscasi
CCCTCGCCACTCGCATGGAGACCCGACTTCCCTGGCGCCCCACGAGAGGCTCACTGACCTCGCCGTCGTACCTCGTGAGAAACCGCACACTGGGGCCGCCGCTCGAGAACAACCCCGAGATTCCCCCGTCATCGAGAGATGAGGGCCTTCGTCTCCTGCATGGCCTAGAGACCAATCTCGCGACCTCTCTCCAAACGCCTCAGGAGGCTTGACTCCCTTGAGTCCACCCAGTGAGCTCCAAGAGATACCCGTCGCGACTCGAGAGCAGAGCGGGGTTCTTTGCTTCCACTCGAGATGAATGCCTGTCTCCCCGGGTGCGTCTGGAATGCAACCCCGAGATCCCTGTCGCCCCTGGAGAGGAACATTGGCTTCTGGACACAAGCCTAGATGAGGTCTATTGGCCCTGCAGTCACTCGAGAGCAATCCCCAGCTTTCCTTCGCAACTCGAATGGAAGATTGGACTTGCCTGGGCCAACACAAGAGGCAGCCTGAATTCCCCGTCGTAACTCGAGAATCCCGCCGTAACTCGAGAAAAACCACGTGGCTCCCCCGTCATCGCAAGATGAAGCCCTTTCCCGCTACAGCGCCTCAGGAGAAGTCCCACGTTAGGAATTGGAGGTCGAAAGGGCACTTGGCACCCTTGATGCGACCCACAAAGTTCCCCGAAATCCCGGTCTCCCTCGAGAGGAACACTGAGGTTTTCCGGCACCCCCTCCTCTGAGCCCTTTCTCCCCTCCTGATCTGGACAGGAGGGTCGACTCCCCTGCTTTGTCTGGAAGGGGTTCCCGACCTTCCGGTCGCACCTCAGGATGAGGCCGGTCTCACGA
>NZ_JAUJFI010000375.1 GCF_030849505.1 Azospirillum isscasi
CCGGCACCGGGGTTACCGGGGTCGGAGCGGGCGCCGCCGCGATCGGCGGGGGCGGGGTGGCGGGCAGGCTGGCCACCTCCACCGTGCCCATCCCGCCACCGCCTTCCAGCCGCGGCGACACCGACGCGATGTAGCGCCGCGTCTCGCCGGGCAGGCGGCGGTTGCCGGCCAGATAGTCGGCGTAGCAGCCGGGCCCGCAATTGTAGGCGCCGAGGAAGCCCGGCGACCCGAACAGGTCGTACATCTCTCTCAGATACGCGGTGCCGGCCAGGATGTTGTCCCGCGGGTGGTACGGGTCGGGACCCAGCCCGTGCTTGCGGCGCATCTCCGAATAGGTCACCGGCATCACCTGCATCAGGCCCATGGCGCCGGCGTGGCTGGTGATCGGGCGCCCGTTCATCATGGTGCGCCCGCCGCTCTCCTGGCGGATGACCTCGCGAATCCATTGCTCCGGCATGCCGAAGCGGTGCGAGGCTTCCGCCACATGGGCGTCGATGTTGGTGTCGCGGGAGGAGGATGACGGATCGCTGGCGCACGCCGCGAGAAGGCCGGACAGAAGGGCCGCCGTCAGGAGCGAGTTTCTGCAACGCACAGTGCCGTCCACTTATTGTGACGATCGATCGGGTGACCGGACCGGCAAGATTGCACATTTCCCTCAAATCCTGAATGGCCCTGTCTGTGACCAATGGCCCTTCGTGACGCTCGCGTTTCAGAAAAAACGCACGGGGGTGAAAAAAGCGCTTGCCGGGCTTGGCCGACCCGCCTATAACCCGGCTCCCACGACGCCGG
>NZ_JAUJFI010000376.1 GCF_030849505.1 Azospirillum isscasi
CCCTGGAGCTGTCCTCCCGCCTAGAGGCAGGTGGATGTGCTGTGCGGGCTTCCCCTGGGCGTTTGGGCTCCCTAGCAGAGCCGCAGCGCAGGGGAACCAGCCCATGATCAGTGAGCTCCGGGCAGTTACTTTGGTCCCAGGTTTGGAGCCCAATGCCCGGAACGCGGGAGAGAAGAGGCTGGCTGCCGGCGGGTGCTTGCAAGCCTGTACTGGGAAGGACCGAGTGAGCTTCCACACCGGCGGAGCTCCAGCTCTGCGCCCAGGCGCGATAGCACAGAGCCCCGGCCGAGAGGCTGCTCTGTGCTGGGCGAGCCTCCCCAAGCCCTGCCCAGCTTCTAGCGTTCGCGCCCGGGAAGGAGCAGGCTGCGGGAGTGTGGGAGCCGTGAGTGGTGCCTGACTGCTGCCTCAGCTCAGCTCTCGCCTTCCCTTCGGACCTAGGAGCCAGGCGTCCTTGCAGAGGGCTTAGGGGCTGGGGGTGTGCACACTGCCAAAGCCTCCCGCGGGGAGAGCTCTTTCCGAGGGAAAGGAAGCGCCCCAGGCTGCATTCCCAAGCTGGTGCTTCCCCGCCCAGACTAAGCGCCGCACGGAGGGAATCAGGGTCCCGGTGCCCCTGGCTTGGGGAGGCAGCTCCACAGCCAGAGTGTTGCTCCGTTTGTGCCCAGAAAGCGCCTGCCAGACCGGGCCTTCCCTGGAGCTGTCCTCCCGCCTAGAGGCAGGTGGATGTGCTGTGCGGGCTTCCCCTGGGCGTTTGGGCTCCCTAGCA
>NZ_JAUJFI010000377.1 GCF_030849505.1 Azospirillum isscasi
TAGGCGCCGTCCACCGCGCCGGTGAAGGTGGCGGCTCCGCCGTTCACCGTCGTGTCGCCGCCCAGCGTCACCGCTCCGTTGGCGGTGAAGGCGCCGCTGCCGGTGCTGTAGGCGCCGTTCAGCGTGGTGGCGGCGTTGTGGGTCTGGGCGCCCGTGGTGGTGACGTCCAGCAGGCCGACCGTGGCGCCCGCCTCGGTGGTCAGGCTCGCCAGGGCTGTCGTGCCGCCGACCGTCGCGTTGAACTGCGTCGTGCCCGTCCCGGCGATGGTCAGCGCCTGGGCGCCGTCCACCGTGCCGTTGAAGGTCCCGGTCCGGGCGTTCACCGTCGCCGCGCCGCCCAGCGTCGCCGCCGCGTTGAAGGTGACCGTGCTGCCCGTCGCCCTGTAGGTGCCGTCCAGCGTCACCGCGTCGTTGTAGGTCTGGGCCCCCGTGGTCGTCACCGACTTCAGGCTGCTGGTGCCGCCCGCGTCCGTGGTCAGGCTCGCCAGAGCCGTCGTGCCGCCCACCGCGCCGGTGAACTGCGTCGCGCCCTTGTTGTTGACGACCAGGGCCTGCGCGCCGTCCACGGTGCCGGCGAACAGCACGCTCGACCCGCCGTTCACCGTCGTGGCGCCGCCCAGCGTCACCACTCCGTTGGCGGCGAAGGCACCGCTGCCGGTGGCGTAGATGCCGTCCAGCGTCACCGCGTCGTTGTAGGTCTGCGCCCCCGTGGTGGTGACGTTGCGCAGGCTCGTCGTGCCGCCCGCGTCCGTGGTCAGGCT
>NZ_JAUJFI010000378.1 GCF_030849505.1 Azospirillum isscasi
GCCCAGCCGCTCCAGCGCCCACAGGGCGTGGGCCTCGGCCTGGGCGATGGAACCGTCGCGCTCCAGCCGCGCCGCGGCGACCGCTGCCAGCACGCCGGCTCCCTCCGGCAGGCTGACCGCCTGGAAGGTCCGGGCGATCCCGGCGCGGGCGATGCGGTCCGGCCTCTGCCCGGCCAGATCCGTTTCACCGATCAGGACCCGCCCGCCGTCCGGCCTCTCCAAACCGGAAATCAGGTTGACCAGCGTCGTCTTGCCGGACCCGTTCGGGCCGATCAGGCCGGTGATGGTGCCGGCGCTCAGCGTCAGGGACACGCCGCCCACCGCCTGCACCCCGCCGAAACTCTTGGTCAGCCCCTCCACCCGCAGCAGAGGGCCGGGCGGGAAGGCCGTCTCCGGGGGAGCGGCGGGCTTGGGCAACGGCGCCGGGCGGACCGGGAACAGCCGGTCCAGCAGGCCGGTCAGCCCGTGCGGCGCCAGAACGATGGTGGCAAGCAGTGCCACGCCGTAGACGATCAGGTAGCTGCGCTCCAGAAAGCGGAACCACTCCGGCAGATGGAGCAGCAGCACCGCCCCCAGAACGGCCCCGGCCACCCGCCCCCGCCCGCCGACCACGGCGATGGTCAGGACGGAGACCATGACGGGGAACTCCAGCACCTCCGGCGAGACGACGCGCTGGGTGTGCCCGCCCAGCCCCCCCGCCGCCCCGGCATAGACGGCGCTGAGCGCGAAGGCGGCCAGCCGCAGCCCG
>NZ_JAUJFI010000379.1 GCF_030849505.1 Azospirillum isscasi
CGGGCACGGGCCCGCGCCGCCTCGGGATCGGGCCGCGGACGGCAGGCGGTGGCGGCGCTGTGCCTCGTCGGCCTCGGCTGGACGGCGCACGGCGCCGTGGCGTCGATCTCGGTCAACCCCGTCGCCACGGCCCACGCGGCCACCCACTACATCACCATCGCGGCCCAGACCCACCAGCAGGCGCTGCACAGCGGAATCGATTTCAAGCCTTTCGCCGACGCCGCCCAATCCCTGGTGACCCGTCTGGCCTCCCACAACCCGGAAGCGGCGGTGCCGATCCCCCAGCTCGACATCGGGCAATCGCCGGACGGGCTGCGCACGGTGGCGTGGGACGGCGGGGTCGCGGTGCAGGCGGCCTACCGGCACGGCGGGTCCGACCTCATCACGCTGTTCGCCAGCGAGGTGGACCGCTTCGCCGTCACCGAACCCCAGGCGGAGCGGATCGGCAACGTCTCGGTCGCCTACTGGCAGGTCGGGACGACGGTCTACGCGCTGTGCGGCGAACGGCCGGAAAAGGAAATCCTGGCCCACGCCCGCGACGCCCGCATGGCCTGGTTCTGAGCCAGGCGATCCGAACGACAAAGCATCCCAAGGACATGGTGAAACAATGAGCGGACCCTTCTACGGCAACCAATTCGGCACCGCCGCGCCGGCCTACGGCGCCGCGTTCGACGAGGGCCTGCGCAAGCACATGCTGCGGGTCTACAATTTCATGATGCTTGGGCTGGGGGTGACCGGCCT
>NZ_JAUJFI010000380.1 GCF_030849505.1 Azospirillum isscasi
GTCGTGCCGGCGATGGTGACGGCGCTCTCGTCCTCGGCGTCGTTGATCCGGTCGTCGGTCGACACCGTGCCGATGGAGAGGCTCGGTGCGGTGCGGTCGTAGCTGACCGTCCGGGTCGCCGCCGTGGCCGCGTTGCCGGCCTGGTCGGAGACGCTCGCGGTGATGGTGACCGAGCCCTCGCTCAGGGCCTTGACCTGGCTGGAGGTGAGGGACGTCGTCCAGGCCCCGGCGCTGACCGTGGCGGTCTGGGTGACCGTGCCGACGGTGACGCTGACGACCCGGCCGTCCTCGGCGGAGGCGGTGCCGGCGATGGTGACGGCGCTCTCGTCCTCGGCGTCGCTGATCCGGTCGTCGCCGGACACCGTGCCGATCGACAGAGACGGGGCGGTGCGGTCGTAGCTGACCGTCCGGGTGGCCGCCGTGGCGGGGTTGCCGGCCTGGTCGGAGACGCTCGCGGTGATCGTGACGGAGCCTTCGGACAGGCTCTTCACTTGGCTGGAGGTGAGGGACGTCGTCCAGGCCCCGGCGCTGACCGTGGCGGTCTGGGTGACCGTGCCGACGGTGACGCTGACGACCCGGCCGTCCTCGGCCCCGCTCGTCGTGCCGGCGATGGTGACGGCGCTCTCGTCCTCGGCGTCGTTGATCCGGTCGTCGGTCGACACCGTGCCGATCGACAGAGACGGGGCGGTGCGGTCGTAGCTGACCGTCCGGGTCGCCGCCGTGGCGGGGTTGC
>NZ_JAUJFI010000381.1 GCF_030849505.1 Azospirillum isscasi
GGCGCTGCGGCGCAGCCAGCGCAGGCTGCGGGTCAGCCCGCGGGCGGCGCGGCGCCGCTCCGCCGGGCCGGCGAAGGGACCCATCGTTCCGATCAGCCCCAGTTCGAACCGCCCGATCGCCTCCAGATAGGTGCCGCGCTGGGCGCGGGCGTAGGGGGCGAAGTCGCGGGCGATGGCGCGGGCCTCCCCGGCGGCGCCGAACAGACGGGCGATCTGCATCTTGATCAGCAGCAGGCCGGACACCGCGAAGCTGTTGCCCGCGGCCTTCAGCTCGGCCAGCGTCCGGTCCTCGTCCAGATGGTGTCCGGTCAGCCGCCAGGGGGTGGGCGTCTCCTGCCGCAGATGGGCAATGGCCTGGGCCAGACCGGCGACCAGCGGCGTGTAGAAGCGGAAGCCGATGCGGGTCAGCCGGCGCAGCACGTCCTGCGTCTCCGCCTCCAGTTGCGACAGGCCGGTGCCCAGATGCCAGCCGATGCGCAGCCACGTCACCAGGGCATAGCCGGCGTCGTCGCTCTCCCCATGGGCCAGGGCCAGCCGGTGGGCCTCCAGCATGGCCGGGCGGATGTCGCGCAGGGGCGTCACCCAATGCTGGCCGTAATAATGGCTGACATACATGCCCTGTCCGGCGCGCACGGGGTGGAAGCCCGCCGCCGCCAGCTCCAGCGCGCGGGAGGTCGCGCGGAAGGCGGTGCGGCGCAGACCGGCGCTGGCGGCGACCGCGCCCCAGGTGA
>NZ_JAUJFI010000039.1 GCF_030849505.1 Azospirillum isscasi
CGTCCAGCCGTCCCGCCAGGGGCGGGGCGGCCCGCCCGCCGGGGGTGGCGGGGCGGGGCTGGTCGAGCGGCAGTTCCTCGAACGTCTCGGGCGGCAGGGCGTCCAGCTTGGCCTGCCAGAAGGCGCGGTCCTGCTCCGCCCGGTCGGAGCGGAGATGGCGCGCCTCGTCGCGTGCGGCCAGCGCGACGCCGTGGAGCGCCGGGGGCAGGGCGCGGCCCAGCAGCAGGGCGAGGAAATCCTCCTGCACGGTCCGGGCGGACTGGCCGTCCACCACCGCGTGGTGCAGCACGAACCAGAACAGCGTCTCGTTCCCGGACTCGACGAACAGCAGCCCGGCGCGGGCCAGCGGCGGGTCGGTCAGGGCGAAGGGGGCCTCGGCGTAGCCGGCGATCAGTTCCCGCGCCTCCTCCGGCGCGTGGCAGCGGTCGACGGACAGGCGGGCGGAGGGCGGCAGATCGTCGGTTGCGGCGGTGTGCCAGCGCACCCGCCCTTCGGCATCGGCGCGGAAGCCGGTGCGCAGGGCCGGGTGACGCTCCAGCAGGGCGGCCCAGGCGGCGCGCCAGCGCTCCGCCTCCGGCGCCGGACCGTGCACCGACAGCACGCGCACGACGTGCGACCCGGCGGCGGCGAGGCCGAGCTTCGCGGCGACCCAGAAATCCTCCTGCCCGGCGGTGGCGGGGCCTTCGGTCCGGTCCAGCGGGGCGGCATCGTCCCGCCCCTGTTCGGCGATGCGGCGGGCCAGCGCCTCCACCGTCCGGGAGGCCAGGATGACGGGCACCGCCACCGGATGGCCGAGCGTGTGCAGGCGCTGCCCCACCGCGATGGCGAGCAGGCTGGTGCCGCCGATGGCGAAGAACGGGTCGTCCCGCATCACCGGACGGACGTCCAGCACCTCTTCCCACACCGCGGCGACGGCCCGTTCCAGGTCGCCCTGCGGTGGCATCCCGCTTCCCGTCCGCGGGGTCGCCAGGGCGTCCTCAACGAGCGCCAGCAGGGCGCGGCGGTCGGTCTTGCCGGCGGAGCTGATCGGCATCTTCGGCACGGCCTTCACCCGCGCCGGCACCATGTAGGCGGGCAGCGTGCGGGTCAGGAAGGCGCGCCAGTCCTCATCCTGCGCGGCCTCGGGGTCGGCGCTCTCCACGATGGCGGCGAGGCGGCCCCTGTGCTGAAGGGCGGCGGCGCGGCTGACCAGCGGATGGCGCAGCAGCGTCCGCTCGATCTCGCCCAGCGACACCGACTGGCCGGACACCTTCACCACGTCGTCGGCGCGGCCCAGCGTCTCCAGATCGCCGTCCGCGGTCCAGCGGCCCAGGTCGTGCGTGCGGTAGGCGCGCCCGAAGCGCGTCTCCACGAAATTCTCCGCCGACAGCTCCGGCTGGTTCAGATAGCCGCGCGAGACGCCCCGCCCGACGACGTGGATCTCCCCGACCTCGCCATAGGGAACCTCGTTGCCGTGGCGGTCCAGCAGATGGACGGCGTTGTTGGTGAAGGGCCGCCCGCTGGGCAGCGCGCCGTCGCCGTCCGGGGTCACCTTGTGCATGCAGATGGTGCCGCAGACCTCCGTGGCGCCGTGCATGTTCCAATAGTCGATGTGCCGGGCGTAGTGCCGCGCGTCGTCGGGGTTGGGCCGTTCCCCGGCGGTCAGGATCATGCGCAGCCCCGCCGGCACCGCCCCCCGCAGAAGCCGCAGGTAGGAGGGCGTGAACAGGGCGATGGTCACGCCCAGCCGGGCCATGTGCTCCAGCAGCCGCGCCGGATCGTCGATCAGCGCGCGGGAGGCCGGGACGTAGGCGGCGCCGGAGAGCAGCGGCAGGCACAGTTCCCGGAAGCCCAGGATGAAGCCGGGGGAGGTGGACAGCAGAACCCGGTCGCCCGGCCCGACGCCCTGCGCCTCGGTGTGGCCGAGCGCCAGATTCACGCAGGCGTCGTGCTGGATCAGAACGCCCTTCGGCTGGCCGGTGGAACCGGAGGTGAAGAGGATGACCGCCAGCCCGTCCGCCGGGCCGGGGCGGCCGGGGCGTTGCCCGCCCTTGGTGAGGCTGTCCGCGTCCAGCGCCTCCGGGCGCAGGACGGCGTGGGGCCGTTCCGCCCAGCCGTTGGCGGACAGGACGCCGGTCAGCGCGTCCGGCGGGACCAGCCCGTCCAGCGCGATCACCAGCCGCATGCCGGCCTGCCGGGCCATGTTCGCCAGCCGGTCCGCCGGGAGGTCGGCGACCATCGGCACATAGACGCCGCCCGCCTTCAGAATCCCCAGGAACGCCAGCGGCAGGAAGCCCGACCGCTCCGCCAGCACGCCCACCGGCTCCTCCGCCCCCAGCCCGAGCGCCAGCAGCGCGTGGGCGAGCGCGTTGGCCGCCGCGTCCAGCCCCGCGTAATCGAGAATCCCGGCGTCCGACACCACCGCCGGCGCGGTGGGATGCCGGTCCACGAGGCGCTCGAACCCTTCATGCAAACGAAAGGTGGGCCAAATTTTCACAGGACCGAAACTGTTGGACAGTTGAAAGTGGTCGCTGGGGAGGTATGGCGTGGTGTCGGGCATCGAAGTCCCCACAATTCCTTCGGCGTTACAATTATCCGACGGGAAAATTTGGCTGAATTTTACAGAATCGTCATACGCATCCCAATAAGGGATTGGAGGGCTGAGAATACATCCGAAACGGAGTTTGTCAACGAATGATACAACTCGCAAAGATTTTAACAGAGAAGTAAGTCGCATTCCGATTATGGAATGACGCAAGCACACCGACGCAAGCACACCAATGTGTGGTTATTTCGTGCCGCTTTATGTCATGGGAATTCGCGACGACCAGCGTGGTTGAGGGATATCACCAGAGGTTGCTTTCTTCGCCCGTCCGAACGGAATTCGCCTTGTCCTGTTGACGGAGCGACCCTGTCATCACACGCGGAGGGTTCTCATGAGCAAGGCGGAATCGAAGAAGCAGCAGATGGCCGCGGGTGCGGCGCTGGCGGCCAAGCGCGGGGAACAGCCGGAATCCAGCCTGCGCGGCGCCTCGAAGGAGATGGCCAAGTCGATGAGCGAAAAGGAGCTTCGGGACATGGCGTCCACGAAGCGCAAGGATCTGCCTGCCCGCCGTTCGCAGGACGACGCGAAGGAGTGATACGGACGGCGCCTGAAGGCTTCGTCCGTATCACCCTTTCAATCAATGCTATCGCATTGATCTGTCGGGTTTGACCGTGGGCGGATGATGGAAGCCATCATCCGCCCACGTTATGAGAACGTCCTGATGCGAGGAACTGACGGGGCCGCCCCCCGTCAGCTCCCCGTCAGTTCCGCTCCTCCGGGCGGAAGGTGGCGACGCGGTAGGCGTACCAGGCGGCGAAGGCGGCGACGACCAGCTTGGCCGCCGGGTCCATCCAGCCCGACACCTTGTCGTACTGACCCTCCAAGAGATAGCCCGCCCCGGCCAGAACCAGCGACCACAGCGCCGTGCCGATGGTCGAGTAGGCCAGGAACCGGGCCAGCCCCATGCCGGCGATCCCCGCGGGAACCGAGATCAGCGTGCGCACCGCCGGGATCAGGCGCCCGGCCAGCACCGACGCCGCGCTGTGCCGGCGGAACCAGCCCGCCGCCTCGTCCACCTGCGCGGGCGCCACGGTCAGCCAGCGGCCATGGCGGGCGGCCAGCCGTTTCAGCCGCTCGCTGCCCAGCCACAGCCCGGCGTAATACCAGAACAGCGCCCCCGCCACCGACCCCGCGCCGCCCGCCAGCACCACCAGCGGCAGGCTGAGATCCCCGCGGGCCGCGACGAACCCGGCCAGCGGCATGATGAGTTCCGACGGGATGGGGGGGAAGACGTTCTCCAGCAGCATCAGAAGCGCGATGCCGGCGTAGCCGCCGCTTTCAACCATGTCTGCGATCCACTCGAACACGCGGTCCTCCGGTTCCGGTTGCCCTGGATAACCCGCCGGAGCCGCGGGAGTTCACCGGTTCCCCCGAAGAGGGAGGTGGGCCGGCGCCGGAGGCTTTCGTTTGGCTTTCACTTTTTTCGTATTGCGGCCCGTTGCGCCCTCGGCTACCGTTTGAAACGAAAACAAAGACGCGGACCGCAAGGGGCGGGCGCACATCGGAGAGGAGGGACGGATGGCCGGGGTCTACGACCTTGCCATCGTCGGCGGCGGCATCAACGGCTGCGGCATCGCGCGCGACGCCGCGGGGCGCGGATGCTCCGTCTATCTGTGCGAACAGAAGGATCTGGGGGCCGGCACCTCGTCGGCCTCGACGAAGCTGATCCACGGCGGCCTGCGCTATCTGGAATATTACGAGTTCCGGCTGGTCCGCGAGGCGTTGCGGGAGCGCGAAGTGCTGTGGCGCATGGCGCCGCACATCATCTGGCCGCTGCGCTTCGTGCTGCCCCACCTGCCCGGCCTGCGGCCCGCCTGGCTCCTGCGGCTGGGCCTGTTCCTCTACGACCATCTCGGCGGGCGGGAAAAGCTGCCCGGCACGCGCGGGCTGGATCTGCGCAGCGATCCGGCGGGGACCCCGCTGAAACCCGGTTTCGCTCGTGCTTTCGAATATTCGGATTGTTGGGTCGACGACGCGCGTCTGGTGGTTCTGAACGCGCAGGACGCCGCGCGCATGGGGGCGGCGATCCGCACCCGCACCCGCTTCCTGAACGCCGTCCGCGAGGACGGGCTGTGGGCCTTGACCGTGGAGGACACGCGCAGCGGTCGGCGCAGCACCATCCGCGCCCGCGCGCTGGTCAACGCCGCCGGTCCCTGGGTGTCGGAGGTGATGCGCCAGGGCGCGCGGTCCACGGTGGACGCGCGCATCCGGCTGGTCCAGGGCTCGCACATCGTGGTGCCGAAGCTGTTCGACCACGACCGCTGCTACATCTTCCAGAACGCCGACAAGCGCATCGTCTTCGCCATCCCCTACGAGCGCGACTTCACCCTGATCGGCACCACCGACAACGACTATGTGGGCGATCCGGCGGATGTCCGCGCGTCGGAGGCGGAAATCGCCTATCTCTGTGCCGCCGCCGGGGAGTATTTTGCCAAGCCGGTGACGCCCGCCGACGTGGTGTGGACCTATTCCGGCGTCCGCCCGCTGTACGACGACGGCGCATCCACGGCGCAGGCGGCGACCCGCGATTACGTGCTGGCGCTGGACGCACCGGGCGACGGGCAGGCGGCGCTGCTCAACATCTTCGGCGGCAAGATCACCACCTACCGCCGGCTGGCCGGCGCGGCCATCGCCAAGCTGACGCCCCTCCTGCCGAAGCTGGCCTCCGGGGCGACGGGCTGGAGCAGCGGCGGGACCCTGCCCGGCGGCAACTTTCCGGTGGACGGCGTTCCGGCGCTGGTGGCGGAACTGCGGGCGCGCTTCCCCTTTCTGACCCAGCCGCATGTGGAACGGCTGGTCCGTGCCTACGGCACCCGCGCCCGGATGATCCTGGACCGCGCCGCGCGTCTTGAGGATCTGGGCCGGGACTTCGGTGCCACACTGACGGAGGCGGAGGTTCGCTACCTGATGACCGAGGAATGGGCGGAGACCGCCGAGGACGTTCTGTGGCGCCGGACCAAGCTGGGTCTGCGGCTGGACGCCGGGCAGGCGCAGGCTCTCGACGCCTTCATGGCGGAAGAACGCAGCCGGAGGGAGAGGGCGTCCGACGCCGCGGAATAGCGGACTGGAAACGCGGCGACAAGAACCATCTCAATAAAGAAAAAATGAATATTGGGGAGGAATGCCGGTGGGTTTGGTTCTGGACAAGGTCAGCAGGCATGTCGGCGGCCACGCTCACATCGAGAACGTGTCGCTGACCCTGGAACGCGGGTCGCTGAACGTCCTGTTGGGTCCGACCCTGTCGGGCAAGACGTCGCTGATGCGGCTGATGGCCGGGCTGGACACGCCCAGCGCCGGGCGGATCTTGGTGGACGGCGTGGATGTGACCGGACGGCACGTCCGCGAACGCTCCGTCGCGATGGTCTACCAGCAGTTCATCAACTACCCGTCCCTGAGCGTCTACGAGAACATCGCGTCGCCCCTGCGGGTGGCCCGCCGGCCCAAGGACGAGATCGACCGCAAGGTGCGGGAGGCGGCGCGCCTGCTGAAGCTGGACCCCTATCTGCAACGCACGCCGCAGCAGTTGTCCGGCGGGCAGCAGCAGCGCACCGCCATCGCCCGAGCCCTGGTGAAGGAGGCGCAACTCGTCCTGCTCGACGAGCCGCTGGCCAACCTGGATTACAAGCTGCGCGAGGAATTGCGGGAGGAACTGCCGAAGATCTTCGCCGCCACCGGCGCGGTCTTCGTCTACGCGACGACGGAGCCGGCGGAGGCGCTTCTGCTCCGCGGCAACACGGCGACGCTGTGGGAGGGGCGGCTGGCGCAGTTCGGGCGCACGCCGGACGTCTACCGCCGCCCGGCCAACCTGACCAGCGCGCGCGTCTTCTCCGACCCGCCGCTCAACACCATGCGGGTGCACAAGCGCGGCCTCCAGATCGTGCTGGCGACGGGGGAGCACGGGCCGGCGCGCGGCGTGCTGGCGGAGCTTCCGGACGACGACTACACCATCGGCTTCCGCGCCGACCACCTGCATCTGGAGCGTCCCCACGCCGACGCCGTGGCCCTGCGCGGCGTGGTGGCGGTCAGCGAGATCACCGGTTCGGAAAGCTTCGTCCACATCGACCTGCCGCGCACGGACGGCGGTCAATTCGGGGGCGGGGCGGATCGCTGGGTCGCCGTCACGCGCGGCGTGCTGGAGGTGGAGCCGGGCGAGCGGATCGAGTGCTTCATCGACCCGCGGCGCCTGTTCGTGTTCGGCCATGACGGGCGGCTGGCCGCGGCGCCGCCGCTGGTCATGGCGGCCTGAAGGGGAGGGCGGACGGCATGGCGCGCATCGACCTTCAATCCCTGGCCCACAGCTACACCCCCAACCCGAAGGGAGACGACGACTACGCGCTGAAGCCGATGACCCATGTGTGGGAGCAGGGCGGGGCCTACGCGCTGCTGGGGCCGTCCGGCTGCGGCAAGACCACGCTGCTGAACATCATCTCCGGCCTGCTGACCCCCAGCGAGGGGCGGGTGCTGTTCGACGGGCGGGACGTGACCGCCCTGCCGACCGAGGCGCGCAACATCGCCCAGGTGTTCCAATTCCCGGTCGTCTACGACACCATGACGGTCTACGAGAACCTCGCCTTCCCGCTGCGCAACCGCGGCCTGCGCGGGGCGCCGCTGGACGCGCGGGTGCGGGAGATCGCGGCGCTGCTGGACTTGACGGCGGACCTGAACCGGCGCGGGCGAAACCTGACCGCCGACGCCAAGCAGAAGATTTCGCTGGGGCGCGGGCTGGTCCGCCCCGACGTGGCGGCCATCCTGTTCGACGAGCCGCTGACCGTCATCGATCCGCACCTGAAATGGGAGTTGCGGTCGAAGCTGAAGGCGCTGCACCGGGCGCTGGACCTGACGATGATCTACGTGACCCACGACCAGACGGAGGCGCTGACCTTCGCCGACACGGTGGTGGTCATGCATGACGGGCGCGTGGTGCAGATGGGCCGCCCGCAGGAGCTGTTCGAACGGCCCGCCCACGTCTTCGTCGGCCATTTCATCGGCTCGCCGGGCATGAACGTGTTGCCGGCGGAGGTGTCGGGCCGCGCGGCAAGGGTCGGCGGGCACCTCATCCCGCTGCGCCGCGGTTATCCGGCTCTGGACGGTGGGGCGAAGATCGAGATCGGCGTGCGCCCGGAATTCGCCACGCTGGCTCCCGCCGGGGCCGGCGGCGTGCCGGTGCGGGTGCGGCGGCTGGACGATCTGGGACGCACGCGCATCGCGCGGGTGGAGCTGTCGGGCCTGCCCATGGCCGCGACGGTGCCGGAGGATCTGACGCTCGCAGGGGACGAGGCGTCGCTGCTGCTCGACCCCGCCATGGTGCATGTCTACGCGGACGGAACGCTCGTGGAAGGGGAGGCGGCGTGATGGACAAGCCCGTCAACCAGGGGGCATGGCTGCTCGTCCTGCCGGTTCTGCTGATCGTCGCCTTCTCGGCCATCCTGCCGCTGATGACGGTGGTGAACTACTCGGTGCAGGACACCTTCGGGAACAACCAGTTCTTCTGGAACGGCATCGGCTGGTACCAGGAGCTTCTCGACCCCTCCACCGACCTCGGCGGGCGCTTCTTCGACGCGCTGTGGCGCAACCTGCTGTTCTCGCTGCTGATTTTGCTGATCGAGGTGCCGCTGGGCATCGCCGTGGCGCTGAGCATGCCGCGGCACGGCTGGCGGGTGGCGGCGACGCTGGTGGTGCTGGCGCTGCCGCTGCTGATCCCGTGGAACGTGGTCGGCACCATCTGGCAGATCTTCGCCCGCGAGGACATCGGCCTGCTGGGCTGGGCGGTCAACCGGCTGGGCATCCCCTACAACTACACCGCGGACCCCCTGTCGGCCTGGGTGACCATCGTGGCGATGGACGTCTGGCACTGGACCTCGCTGGTGGCGCTGCTCTGCTACGCGGGGCTGCGTTCCATCCCCGACGCCTTCTATCAGGCGGCCCGGATCGACGGGGCGTCGCGCTGGGCGATCTTCCGGAACATCCAATTGCCGAAGATGCACCGGGTGCTGCTGATCGCCGTGCTTCTGCGCTTCATGGACAGCTTCATGATCTACACCGAACCCTTCGTGGTGACCGGCGGCGGCCCCGGCAATTCGACCACCTTCGTGTCGATCGACCTCGTGAAGCTGGCGCTGGGGCAGTTCGACCTGGGCAAGGCCGCGGCCCTGTCCATCGTCTACAACCTGATCATCCTGGCGGTCTGCTGGGTCTTCTACACGGTGATGACCCGCATGGATGCGCAACGGAATTAGCAAAGGAAACGGGCCATGCTGCGCGCACGGATCGTCCTCACGCTCTACATCCTGCTCCTGATGCTGCCGATCTACTGGCTCGTGAACATGAGCCTGAAGACGAACACAGAGATCGTCAGCGGCCTGACGCTGTGGCCGCACAACCTCACCTTCGAGAATTACCGGCGGATCTTCACCGACCCGTCCTGGTATTCCGGCTACCTGAACTCGCTGCAATATGTGGTGCTGAACACGGTGCTGTCGATCGCGCTGGCCCTGCCGGCGGCCTACGCCTTCTCGCGCTACCGCTTCGTCGGGGACAAGCATCTGTTCTTCTGGCTGCTGTCCAACCGCATGGCCCCGGCGGCGGTCTTCGCGCTGCCCTTCTTCAACCTCTATTCCGCCATCGGGCTGTTCGACACGCCGCTGGCCGTGGCGCTGGCCCACTGCCTGTTCAACGTGCCGCTGGCGGTGTGGATCTTGGAGGGCTTCATGTCCGGGGTACCGCGGGAGATCGACGAGACCGCCTATCTCGACGGCTACAGCTTTTCGCATTTCTTCGTGAAGATCTTCACGCCGCTGGTGGCCAGCGGGATCGGCGTCACCGCCTTCTTCTGCTTCATGTTCAGCTGGGTCGAGCTGCTGCTGGCGCGCACGCTGACCTCGGTGGACGCCAAGCCCATCGCGGCGACGATGACGCGCACCGTCTCCGCCTCGGGCATGGACTGGGGGCTGCTGGCGGCGGCGGGGGTGCTGACCATTCTGCCCGGCGCGCTGGTGATCTGGTTCGTGCGCAACTACATCGCCAAGGGCTTCGCCCTGGGCCGCGTCTGACGGGAGGGAGGACGCCGTTATGGAGAACGTTACCGACCACCTCGCCTGGATGGCGTGGACTTGGCAGACGGGCGCCTTCTTCGCCGTCGTCGCCTCGCTTCTGACCCTGCTGACGGTCCTGGCCATCAACCGCCCGGAGGTGGCGCGGCCCGGCGTGCTGGGCATCACCACCACGCGCGGCGACCGGCTGTTCATCACGCTGCTGGGCAGCGCCTTCATCCACCTCGCCTGGCTGGGGCTGGTGGGGGAGAGCCTGCACTACGCGACGGCGCTTTCGCTTCTCTACGCCGCGGCGGTGTTCCGCTGGGTGTGACGTGTGGGTGTGACTGGTCAACAAAGGAAACGGGAGGAAACAACAATGCGTACCCTGTATCTGGCCTCCGCATCCGCGGCGGCGCTTCTTCTGTCATCGGCCCCGGCCTTCGCCGACATCGAGGCGGCCAAGCGCTGGATCGACAGCGAGTTCCAGCCTTCGACCCTGTCGAAGGAGGAGCAGCTCAAGGAAATGCAGTGGTTCATCGACGCCGCCAAGCCCTTCGCCGGCATGGAGATCAACGTCGTTTCCGAGACCATCACCACCCACGAGTACGAGGCCCGGACGCTGGCCAAGGCGTTCAGCGAGATCACCGGCATCAAGCTGCGCCACGACCTGATCCAGGAAGGCGACGTGGTGGAGAAGATCCAGACGCAGATGCAGTCCGGCAAGAACATCTACGACGCCTGGATCAACGACAGCGACCTGATCGGCACCCATTTCCGCTACAAGCAGGTGGTTCCCCTCACCGATTGGATGGAGGGGGAGGGCAAGGACGTGACCCTGCCGACGCTGGACGTGAACGACTTCATCGGCAAGTCCTTCACCACCGCCCCGGACGGCAAGCTCTACCAGATCCCCGACCAGCAGTTCGCCAACCTCTACTGGTTCCGCTACGACTGGTTCACCAACCCGGACATCAAGGCGAAGTTCAAGGCCAAGTACGGGTATGAGCTGGGCGTCCCGGTCAACTGGTCAGCCTATGAGGACATCGCCGAGTTCTTCACCAACGACGTGAAGGAGATCGACGGCGTCAAGGTGTACGGCCACATGGACTATGGCAAGAAAGATCCGTCGCTGGGCTGGCGCTTCACCGACGCCTGGCTGTCGATGGCCGGCAACGGCGACAAGGGCCTGCCCAACGGCAAGCCGGTGGACGAGTGGGGCATCCGCATGGAGGGCTGCCGCCCGGTCGGCTCCTCCATCGAGCGGGGCGGCGACACCAACGGCCCGGCCGCCGTCTACTCCGTCGCCAAATATGTGGAATGGCTGAAGAAGTACGCGCCGCCGCAGGCCGCGGGCATGACCTTCTCCGAATCCGGCCCGGTGCCGGCCCAGGGCAACGTCGCGCAGCAGATGTTCTGGTACACCGCCTTCACCGCCGACATGGTGAAGGACGGCCTGCCGGTGGTGAACGCCGACGGGACGCCGAAATGGCGCATGGCGCCGTCGCCCAAGGGGTCCTACTGGAAGGACGGCATGAAGCTGGGCTACCAGGACGCCGGGTCCTGGACGTTGCTGAAATCCACCCCGGTGGACCGGCGCAAGGCGGCGTGGCTCTACGCCCAGTTCACCATCGCGAAGTCCGTCAGCCTGAAGAAGAGCCATGTCGGGCTGACCTTCATCCGCGAAAGCGACATCTGGGACAAGAGCTTCACGGAGCGCGCGCCGAAGCTGGGCGGGCTGGTCGAGTTCTACCGCTCCCCCGCGCGGGTGCAGTGGACGCCGACCGGCGTGAACGTGCCCGACTATCCGAAGCTGGCGCAGCTCTGGTGGCAGAACATCGGCGACGCCTCCTCCGGCGCGAAGACTCCGCAGGCGGCCATGGACGCATTGGCCGCGGCTCAGGACTCCGTGCTGGAGCGGCTGGAGCGGTCGGGCGTGCAGGGTGAATGCGGGCCGAAGCTGAACAAGAAGGAGTCCGCGGAGTTCTGGTTCGCCAAGGCCGAGAAGGACGGCACCACGGCGCCCCAGCGCAAGCTGGCCAACGAGAAGCCGAAGGGCGAGACCGTGGATTACGACCAGCTCATCAAGTCCTGGCCGGCGTCGCCGCCGAAGAAGGCCGCGATGGTGCAGTGACGCGATGTCTTGCTACCCTCTCCCGTCCCGGGAGAGGGTGGCCCGGAGGGCCGGGTGAGGGTATTGCCGAGGATAAATGCAGTGATCCTTGTCGGCACCCTCACCCTCCCACGCTGGCGCGTGGGTCCCTCCCTCTCCCGGGGCGGGAGAGGGAAACCAAAAAAACGCAGCAGGGGGAACCATGCCCGAAGCCGGCAACGTCCTTGCCATCGACCAGGGGACCACCTCCACCCGCGCCATCGTCTTCGACCGGCGGGGCGTTCCCGCCGGGGTGGCGCGGCGCGAGTTCGCGCAGCACTACCCCGCCGACGGCTGGGTCGAGCATGATCCGGAGGACATCTGGCGCGACACCGTGGCGGTGATGCGCGGCGCCGTGGCGGAGGCCGGGCTGAGCGCCGCGGACATCGCCGCCATCGGCATCACCAACCAGCGCGAAACCGCCGTCGTCTGGGACCGCCGCACGGGCGAGCCGGTGCACCGCGCCATCGTCTGGCAGGACCGCCGCACCGCCGACCTCTGCCGCCGGCTGGTGGAGGAGGGCTGCGGGCCGCTGGTGCAGCGCAGGACCGGCCTGCTGATCGATTCCTACTTCTCCGCCACCAAGATCGCCTGGATTCTCGACCATGTGCCCGGCGCGCGGGAGCGGGCGGAGCGGGGCGAGCTGTGCTTCGGCACCATCGACAGCTTCCTGCTGCACCGGCTGACCGGCGGGCGGGTGCACGCCACCGACGCCACCAACGCCTCGCGCACCATGGTCTTCGACATCCATCGGCAGGACTGGGACGAGGAGCTTCTCGCCCTGTTCCGCATCCCCCGCGCCATGATGCCGGAGGTGCTGGACAGCAGCGCCGAATTCGGCGCGACCGAGCCGGACCTGCTGGGCCGCCCCGTCCCGATCACCGGCATCGCCGGGGACCAGCAGGCGGCGACCTTCGGGCAGGCCTGCTTCGAGCCGGGCATGGTGAAGTCCACCTACGGCACCGGCTGCTTCGCCCTGTTGAACACCGGAGCCATGCCGGTCGAGTCGCGCTCCAACATGCTGACCACGGTGGCCTACCGGCTGGACGGGCGGACGACCTACGCGCTGGAGGGCTCCATCTTCATCGCAGGGGCCGCGGTCAAATGGCTGCGCGACGGGCTGGGGATCATCACCCACGCCTCCCAGACCGACGACATGGCGACCCGCGTTCCGGACAGCCACGGCGTCTATCTGGTGCCGGCCTTCGTCGGGCTGGGAGCGCCGCACTGGGACCCGCAGGCCCGCGCCGCGGTCTTCGGCCTGACGCTGGACGCCGGACCGGCGCACATCGCCCGCGCCGCGCTGGAGGCGGTGGCCTACCAGACGCGCGACCTGCGCGACGCCATGGTCTCGGACTGGTCCGCCTCGGACAGGGCCACGTCGGACGCGCTGCGGGTGGACGGCGGCATGGCGGCGAACGACTGGCTGTGCCAGTTCCTGGCCGACATGCTGGACCTGCCGGTGGAGCGCCCGGCGGTGATCGAGACGACCGCCCTGGGGGCCGCCGGGCTGGCCGGGCTGAAGGCCGGGGTCTACCGCGATCAGGCGGCGCTGGCCGGCGCCTGGCGCTGCGACCGCCGGTTCGAGCCGCGGATGGAACCGGGGCAGCGCGCCCGTCTCTACGACGGCTGGCTGGACGCCGTGCGCCGCGTGCGCCGCGAACGCTGAGGGACACGGACATGACGCTGTTGGGAGAAGATCTGCGCGGCAAGCGCGTTCTGGTGACCGGAAGCAGCCGGGGCATCGGGGCCGCGGTGGGCACGGCCTTCGCCAGCCTGGGCGCGCGGGTGGCGCTGCATGGGTCGGGGAACGGCGACGCCGCGGCGCGGCTGGCGCTCGCCCTGTCGGCGGGCGGGACCGAGGTCTACGCCGTCACCGGCGACTTCCGCAACCCGCGCGCCGTGGAGTCGGCGGTGGACGGGGCGGTGCAGACGCTGGGCGGGTTGGACATCCTCGTCAACAACGCCGGTACGATGGTGGGACGGGTGCCGCTGGAGCGCATCGGCGACGATTTCCTGGACGAGGTGATCGACCTCAACCTGCGTTCCGTCGTCGTGGCCTGCCGGCGTGCGCTGCCGGCCTTGCGGGCGTCCGGCGGCGGGGCCATCGTCAACACCGTCTCCATTTCCGCCCGCACCGGGGGCAGTCCCGGCTCGTCGATCTACAGCGCGTCGAAGGCGTTCGTGTCGACCTTCACACGCTCCCTGGCGGCGGAGCTGGCGCCGGACCGCATCCGCGTCAACGCCGTGTCGCCGGGGACCATCGACACCGACTTCCACCAACGCTACTCCACGCCGGAAAAGCTGGCGGCGACGGCGGCGCGCATCCCGCTGGGCCGGCTGGGCACCGCGGAGGACTGCGTGGGCGCCTATCTGTTCCTGGCATCGGACGGCCTCAGCGGTTACATCAGCGGTCAGGTGATCGAGGTGAACGGCGGTCAACTGATGGCCTGATACGGACGACGCCTGAAGGCTTCGTCCGTATCACCCTTTCAATCAATGCTATCGCATTGATCTGTCGGGTTTGACCGTGGGCGGATGATGGAAGCCATCATCCGCCCACGTTATGAGGAGTGATCGTGAAGCGCCTTCTCGTCGTCGCCCATTGCCCGTCGCCCAACACGCGGGCGCTGCTGGACGCCGTGCTGCGCGGCGCGCGGTCGCCGGACGTGCAGGGGGTCGAGGTGGTGGCGAAGCCGCCGCTGGAGGCCGGGCCGGAGGACCTGCTGGCCGCACAGGGCGTGATCCTCGGCACGACGGAAAATCTGGGATACATGAGCGGTGCGCTGAAGGACTTCTTCGACCGCAGCTATTACCCCTGCCTGGAGCGCACGCAGGGGCTGCCCTACGCGCTGTTCGTGCGGGCCGGTCATGACGGGACGGGCACCTGCCGCGCCGTCTCCTCCATCGCGACGGGGCTGCGCTGGCGCCCGGTGCAGGAACCGCTGGTCTGCCGCGGCCCGTACCGCGAAGACTTCACCGCCTCCTGCGAGGAGTTGGGGCTGCTGATGGCCGCCGGGCTGGAGGCGGGAATCTTCTGAAGGTCTATGCCCGGCCGGGTGGCATCTATCGGGAGTGCTATTGACGGCACCCCCCATTCATACAGTCTCCTACGGGCAACGAAACAGCGCCACGCCCGATGGCGCGCACATAAGGAGGGGCCGATGGAGAGCAGCAAGGGCCGGCCGGTCTGGCGCGGCGAGGTCAAGCAGGTGGGGACCATCACCGTCACCGACGACACGACCGGAAAAACCGTCAGGCTGCCGCTGCTGGAAGGCGAAACCGGCCCGCGTGCCATCGACGTGCGCAAGCTCTACGCCGAAACCGGCTATTTCACCTTCGACCCCGGCTTCACCTCGACGGCGAGCTGCGAGTCGGCCATCACCTACATCGACGGCGACGAAGGCATCCTCCTGCACCGGGGCTACGCCATCCAGGATCTGGCGGAGCATTGCGATTACCTGGAGGTCTGCCACCTGCTGCTGCGCGGCGAACTGCCGAATCCGCAGCAGAAGGAGGAGTTCGAGCGCACCATCACCTACCACACCATGGTGCACGAGCAGTTGAGCCGCTTCTACAGCGGGTTCCGCCGCGACGCGCACCCCATGGCGGTGATGTGCGGCGTCACCGGCGCGCTCTCGGCCTTCTACCACGACTCGACGGACATCCTCGATCCCAGGCAGCGGATGATCGCCGCGCACCGGCTGATCGCCAAGATGCCGACCATGGCCGCCATGGCCTACAAATACTCGGTCGGCCAGCCCTTCATGTACCCGCGCAACGACCTGAGCTACGCGGAGAATTTCCTCTACATGACCTTCGGCACGCCCTGCGAGCCGTGGAAGGTCGATCCGGTCCTGGCCCGCGCCATGGACAAGATCTTCATCCTGCACGCCGACCACGAGCAGAACGCCTCCACCTCCACGGTGCGGCTGGCCGGTTCGTCGCACGCCAACCCCTTCGCCTGCATCGCCTCGGGCATCGCGGCGCTGTGGGGGCCGGCGCACGGCGGCGCCAACGAGGCGGTGCTGCTGATGCTGGAGGAGATCGGCTCGGTCGAGCGCATCCCGGAATTCATCAAGCGCGCCAAGGACAAGAACGATCCCTTCCGCCTGATGGGCTTCGGCCACCGGGTCTACAAGAACTACGACCCGCGCGCCAAGATCATGCGCCAGACCTGCTATGAGGTTCTGGACGTGCTGGGCATCAAGAACGAACCCCACCTCGCCATCGCCATGGAGCTGGAGAAGATCGCGCTGGAGGACAGCTATTTCGTCGAGAAGAAGCTGTACCCCAACGTCGATTTCTACTCGGGCATCATTCTGAAGGCGATGGGCTTCCCGACCAGCATGTTCACCGTGCTGTTCGCGCTGGCCCGCACCGTCGGCTGGATTTCCCAGTGGCAGGAGATGATCGAGGACCCGCAGCAGAAGATCGGGCGCCCCCGCCAGCTCTACACCGGCAATCCGGGCCGCGCCTTCGTCCCGCTGAACAAGCGCGGCTGATGGATCACTCCTTTTTCACCCCACGGCGATGCGGTAGCTCAGCTCCCGCATCGCGCCGGGGGCGAGGTGCAGCAGCCCCGGCTTGTCCGTGAACTCCCCGTCGAAGCCCGCCGGGGAGGCATGGCCGTGCCAGGGCTCGATGCACAGGAAGGGCGCGCCGGACGGCTTGGACCAGATTCCCAGTTCGCGGAAGCCCTCCCAGGAGATGGTAAGGCTCGGCGCGCCGGGTGCGCCATAGCGGACGGAGCGGCTGGCGGGCCGGTCGAGGATCACCGCGTCCCGCGCGAACAGCCCCTCGTTCAGTGGCAGGCGGCGGCCCTCGATGGGCGTCGGCTCCGGCTGCGGGGCCAGAAGGCCGCCATCGACGCGGCGGATCGGGGCGGGTTCGTCGGTCTCGAACAGAAGCTCGTGCGCGTCCTTGGCGATCCCGTCCTGCAACGGCCAGAGGAAGGCCGGGTGCACGCCCAGCGAGGCGGGAAGCGCTTCCGAACCCGGATTGGCGATGCGGTGGCGGATGGTCAGCCCTTCCGCGTCCAGGTCGAAGATCAGTTCCAGCCGGAAGGCGAAGGGGTATTGCGCACGGGTCGCGTCGTCATCGCACAGGGACAGGCGGCAGAGGGTGGGCGTGCGCTCCTCCCAGGTGAAGCGGCGGTCGCGGGCGAAGCCGTGCTGGGTTACGCGGAAGGTGCGGCCCCGGTGGCGCAGCGTGTCGTCCTTCAGCCGCCCGACGACGGGAAACAGCACCGGTGCGTGGCGCGGCCACTCCGGACCGGCCTGCCAGAGCAGTTCCCGCCCGTCGAGGGTGAGGGAGCACAGCTCCGCCCCATCGGCCTTGATCGCGGCGCCGAGGCGCCCGTTGCGGAGCGTGTGCCGGTCCATGGCATGGAGTCCTTGTGAAACGGTGGGGCCGAATCAGTGGGGCGGATAGACGGCGGTGATGCCTTCGATGATCGTCTGGGCGGCCAGCGCGGCGAGGACGATGCCCAGCACGCGGCTGACCGTGTGGATCACCGTGCGGCCCAGCAGCCGGTTCACCACGTCCGCGACGACCAGAAGCGCCATGACGCTGCCCACGGCGACCGCGGCGGCGCCCAGCACCATCCCCTGACCGCCGATGGTCGCGCCATAGCGGTCCATCAGCAGCAGGGTGGAGGTGATGGCCCCCGGCCCGGCGATCAGCGGGATCGCCAGCGGGAAGACGGCGAGGTCGTGGGCCTCCTCCTCCGTCCGGGCGTCGTCGGCGGTGCGCTCCTTGCGCTCGGCCCGGCGCTGGAACAGCATTTCGAAGGCGATCCAGAACAGCAACGCGCCACCGGCGATGCGGAAGGCCGGCATGCCGATGGACAGGGCGTTCAGCACCAGATCGCCCAGATAGGCGAAGAAGACGATGATCGCAAAGCTGATGAGCGGGCCGCGCAACGCGATGGTGCGCTTGCGCCGGCTGTCGAAGCCCCGCGTCAGGCCGAGATAGATCGGGACCAGCCCGATCGGATCGACCACGACCAGAAACACCACGAGCGCGCTGATGAAATCTTCCACGGACGGAACCCCGGACGGCTGACCCTGTTTGCCGGTCTTCTGTTACCAGAGCCGCCCGGGGCGGCCAACGGTTCCGGCGTGAAAAAACGACGGTTGCAGAATGCAATCCATGCTGGCGCGCGGCGTGACGGCGGTTATAATCGCTTCACAATTCAAATTTTCTCTCCTCCCGGAGCACAGGCTTTGAGCAAGACCGTAATCGTCGTGGACGACAGCAAGCTGTCCCGTATGCATGTCCGCGGCATAATACTTCGGAATAAGCCGGATTGGACGGTCATCGAAGCGGCGAACAGCGCTGAGCTTTACGGAAAACTCGCCGAAAGTGATATCCATATCGCCATAATTGACTTCAACATGCCGGGCGACAACGGCCTGGAGGCCGCCGCCCGCCTGCTGGAGGCCAGGCCGGACATCCGCGTGGCCATCATCACGGCCAACGCCCAGGACTCGGTGGTTTCCGGCATCCGCGCGCTGGGCGCCGCCTTCATGCCCAAGCCGCTGGAGGAGGAGCAGATGGCCCGCTTCCTGACCGCCGCCGGTCTGCCGCGCCGTCCCGGGACGGACGGCGGGGCGGGCGGAGAGGCGGGATGACCGGCACGGCCCGGCGGGGGTGCGCCGATGGACCCGATTCCGATGGGGCTTGAGCTGGACGAGCTGGAACGCGACGCCCTGGCGGAGCTGGGGAACATCGGCGTCGGCCGGGCGTCCACGGCGCTCAGCCGCATGATCGGCGGGCCGGTGGAGATCGCGGTGCCGAAAGTCACCCTCGTTTCCGGCGACCGGGTGGCCGGCCTGCTTCAATCCGCGCTGCCGGGACCGCTGACCGCGGTGTCGGAGTGCCTGTCGGGCACCTTCCTGGGTTCGGCCATCCTGCTGATGCCGGAGCGGAGCGGCCTGCCGCTGGCCTCCGTCACCCTGCCGCCCGGAGTGCCCAAGGAGGACGCGGCGGAGCTGGTGGAGGAGGCGCTGGCCGAGGTCGGCAACATCGTCCTGAACAGTTGCCTGTCCTCGATGGGGAACCTGCTGGGCGTCGCGGTCGGCACCACCCTGCCGCAGGTTCTGCACGGCCCGGGGGACAGGCTGCTGGCCCGCTGCGGGGTTGCCCTGACGGCGGACGCCCAGGCGATCCTGCTCCACGTCGCCTTCCGGGCGCCGCCCCACGACGTGGAGGGGACCATCGTCCTGGCGCTCGACGCCGGGTCGGCGGCGGAGCTGAAGACGGCCATCGGGCGTTACATCGGTCGGGTGCTGGCCTGAAACGGCACCGGAACCAATCGACAAGAACCGCCGATCAAGAAGCGCGGGCTCACGGGGCAAGGGGTTTGGATATGGCATTGGTCAAGAAGAAGCGGATCGACACGGCGAGCGCCTCCCGCAACGCGGACGCCGGCGAGGACGCGGTTCCACATGCCGGCGATCCCGCTCTGCCCGGCCCGCCCGACAGCTCGCTTTCGACCCGCCGCGCGGCGGAGGTGAGGCGCCGCGCCCGCGCCGGCAACCGGCGGCGCAAGGCGGCGGAGGGCATCGCCGCCGCGTCGAACGAACTCGCCAGCGGCGTGACCCAGGCCGCCGCCGCCGCGGAGGAACTGCGCAAAGCCATGGAGCAGGTTGCCGCCGGGGCGGAGGAGGCGGCCAGCGCCACCCAGCAGTCGCAACGGATGATCGACCGCAGCGCCACCCTGATCGGTCGGGCGCGCAGCAACGCCGAATCGTCGCTGGCCCGGATCGAGGCGCTGCAATCCCTGATGAAGGAGGTCAGCGGGCAGATCCTCGCCTCCGTCGACGGGCTGGTCCGCGCCGCCGAACGGCAGGAGGCCGCGGTCACCCTGGTCCGCGACCTGGAACGGCAGGCGGCGGAGATCGGCGCCATCGTGGACGGCGTGGCGGTCATGGCCGATCAGACCAACCTGCTGGCTCTGAACGCCGCCATCGAGGCCGCCCGCGCGGGCGACGCCGGGCGCGGTTTCGCCGTAGTGGCCGACGAGGTGCAGGCCCTGGCCGAACGGTCCGAGCGGTCCGCCAACGACATCAACCGCATGGTCGCCCAGATCCAGGAGGCGGTCGGCGCCATCGCGGAGGGCATCGTCACCGCCGCGGGCGCGTCCAAGACGGAGGTCGGCCGGGGCCGCCAGATCGCGGCGCAGCTCGACCGGGTGCGCGACGGCATGGGGCACATCGCCCGCGGCGCGCAGGACACCATCAAGGCCGCCCTGGAGGCCGACGCCGCCGGGCGGGAGGCGCAGCGCGGCGCCGAAAGCGTGGCCTCCGCCGCGGAGGAGCAGGCGGCGGCCAGCGAGGAGGCGCTGAAGACCGTCGGCGAGCAGGCGAAGGCCCTGGCCCAGAGCGAGCAGGCCGCCGGCCAGCTGTCCGATCTGGCGGACGAACTGGGCGGCAGCACGGACATCCACCGCGCCGCCGGGGATCTGGCCTCCGCCGCCGAGGAATTGTCCGCCGCCATCGAGGAGATCAACCGCGCCGCCGCCCAGATCATGGCGGCGATCACCCAGATTTCCCGCGGAGCCCAGGCCCAGGGGGCGGCGACCCACCAGTCCAGCGCCGCCATCGCGCAGATCGAGGCCAACGCCCGGCTCGGCCACTCCCGCGCGGAAGACGCGCTTCAGCGCTGCGTCGGGCTGGAAGCCATCCTGTCCGAAACGCAGGACATGGTGGGCGCCCTGACCGCCGGGGTGGGCGAGGCGGTGGCCGCAAGCCGCCGAACCGTGGAGCGGATCGGCGACATGGAGCAGATCGGGCGGCGCATCGACAAGGTGGTGGACGCCATCTCCATCATCGCCATCCAGACCGGCATGCTGGCGGTCAGCGGCTCCATCGAGGCGGCGCGGGCCGGGGAGTTCGGGCGCGGCTTCACCGTCGTCAGCAACGACATCCGCAACCTCGCCCGCGACAGTTCGGAGAACGTGGAGCGGGTGAAGGACATCGTCCACGTCATCCAGGACCAGATCGGGCGCGTCCGCCGCGACATCGAGGACATCGGGACGGAGACGGCGCGTCAGGCCGCCCGCCATCAGGAGTTCGCCGGAAGTCTCGCCGCCGCCGTCGCCGACCTGCGCACGGTGACCTCCGGCAGCCGCGAGATCGTGGACAACGCGGGCGAGGTGCAGCGCGCCGTCGTGGAGGCGCAGAAGGGCGTGGAGCAGATCGCCGCCGCGGCCAACCAGGCCAACCGCTCCGCCAACGAAGCGGCCAAGGCCGCGCGGGAGCAGGCGAAGGGCGCCGAGGAGCTGGCCGCGGCCATCGAGGAGATCGCCGCCATGGCCGAAGAACTGCAAGGGGCCGGCTGACCGGCCGGGCTGGGGGGAGACGACCCATGGCCGCGATCATGCGCCGCGACGGCGTGCGTTCCTTCGTCCTCTTCACGGTGGGGGGCATGGTGCTGGCCCTGCCGCTGGACGGCGTGCTGGAAATCCTGCGCCCGCCGGCGCTGGTCCCCATTCCGCTGGGGCCGCCCAGCCTGGAAGGGCTGGCCCGGCGGCGGGGCGCCGTGCTGCCGGTGATCGGGCTGCGCCGGGTGCTGGGGCTTGCCGGCGCCGATGCCGGGGAGAGGAAGGCCGCGCGGCTGCTGATCGTCCGCCACAACGGCCAGCCGGTCGGTCTGCTGGTGGACCGCGTGTCCGGCCTGTCCAGCGTGGAGGGGAACCGCATCGCCGACGCCGGCGCGGTGCCCGATCCGTCCATCGACGCGGAGCTTCTGGCCGGAGCGATCCTGGCCGGGGAGGGGAGGGACGGCGCCCTGATCCTCGACCCCGGCCCGATGATCGAGCGCCAGTTCGCCGATCTGGGGCGGGCCGGCGGACCGGCGGGGACCGCGGATTTCAGCGGCGCGGCGCAGCCGAAATCCGCAACCTCCGCGGCAACCCCGGAGGCGGGGCGGCAGGACGAGGAACAACTGGTCGTCCTCACCGTTGGGGGACAGGAGTTCTCCCTGCCGGTGGCGGTGGTGCGGGAGATCGTTCCGCTTCCGGAGGCGGTGACCCGCGTGCCCCGCGCCCGGACCCATCTTCTGGGCATGATGACCCTGCGCGACGCGCTGCTCCCTCTGGTCGGGCTGCGGGAGCTGTTCGGGCTCGACGCCGCCGGGTCGGCGGGGGGCGGCAAGGTGGCGGTCCTGCGCACGGCGGAAGGGCTGGTCGGCGTGGTGGTGGAGGATGTGCGGGAAATCCTGCGCGTGCCCCGCGGGCGCATCGACCAAGTGCCGCCGCTGATGGCGCGGGAGGCGGAGTTCGAGGATATGGACGGCATCGCGCGGCTGGACGGCGGCGCCCGGCTGATCCCGATCCTGTCGGCGGAACGGCTGTTCCGCCATGGGGCGGGGCATGGGGCGAGGTTGGGCGGCGATGCCGGGGAGCGCGAAGGGGAGGCGGTCGTGGTGACGGGAGCGGCGGCGGAACGGGCGGACGCCTTCGTGGTGTTCCGGCTGGCCGGGGCGGAATACGGCTTGCCGGTGGCGGCGGTGCAGGAGGTGCTGCGCCGGCCCGACGCCGTGACCCCGCTTCCCAACGCGCCGGATTTCGTCAGCGGCGTGACGACCCTGCGCGGCGCCGTCCTGCCGCTGGTCGCTCTGCGCCGCCTGCTGCGCCTGCCGGACGGCGGCGTTGCCGCCGGGGAGCGGGGGCGCGTGGTGGTGATCGCCGCCGGTTCGGCCCGCGCCGGGCTGCTGGTGGACGGCATGGCCGGCATCGTCCGCATTCCGGACGGCGCCATCGAGCCGGCCCCCGTCGTGTCGCAAGCCCAGCACCGCCTGATCCGCCGCATCGGCACGCTGGAAACCGCGGGGGACCGGCGGATGATCCTGCTGATGGACCCGGCGGAGTTGCTGGACATGGACCAGCTCGCCGACCTTCTGGCCGCCGTCTGATCCAAAGGTGGGCCGGTCATGGTGAAGGTTCTGGTCGTCGACGATTCCGCCCTGATGCGGCGGCGCATCGCGGACATCCTGTCGTCCGCGGGCTTCGTGGTGGAGACCGCCGCCGATGGGGCGGAGGCGCTGAAGCGTCTGCCCGATTTCGACCCGGACGTGGTGACGCTGGACGTCACGATGCCCGGCATGGACGGCCTCGCCTGCCTGAAGCGCATCATGGCCGAGCATCCCAAGCCGGTGGTGATGGTCTCGGCCCTGACCGCGGAGGGGGCGGAGGTGACGCTGGAGGCGCTGCGGCTGGGGGCGGTGGAGGCCGTGCGGAAGCCCACGGGCGTGGGGGCCATCGCCGGCATCGCGGAGGAGCTTGTGGACACCGTGCGCGCCGCCGCCGGGTCCCGCCCGCGGCGGGTGCCGGGGCTGCGGGAGCGGCTGCGCCTCGCGCGGGAGCGCATCGCCGGGGCGGATTTCCTGGCCGATGCGCCCCGCGCCGAACCGAGGGGCGAGGCCGGCGGGGAGGAGGACGAGGAGGGGGGCGAAGGGCTGGTGCTGATCGGCGTGTCCACGGGCGGGCCGCGCACGCTGGAGGACATCCTGCCGCTGCTGCCCGCGGATTTCCCCTGGCCGGTCGTGGTGGTCCAGCACATGCCCGCCAGCTTCACCGGTCCGCTGGCCCGCCGCCTGGACGCCATCTGCGCCGTGACGGTGGTGGAGGCGGCGGCAGCCACGCCGCTCCAGCCGGGAACGGTCTGCATTGCGCGCGGCGGCGCCGACCTTCAGATCGTCCGGCGCGGCGGAGGACTTTGCGCGCAGCCCGTTCCGGCGGACGAGGCGCGGAACTGGCACCCCAACGTGGACCGGCTGGTCGAGAGCGCTCTGCGGGCCGTGGCGCCGCCGCGGCTGATCGGCGTCCTTCTGACGGGCATGGGGTCGGACGGGGCCGCGTCGATGGCGGAGCTGCGCCGGCTGGGCGGCCGCACCATCGCGGAAGCGCAGGACAGCGCCGTCGTGTTCGGCATGCCGCAGGAGCTGATCCGCCGCGGCGGCGCCGACATGGTGCTGCCGTCCGACCGGGTGGCCCAGCAGGTGACGCGGTGGGTGAAGGGGTAACGGGTGACGGGTGACGGAATGAGGGAGGCGGCGGCATGGCTCTGGTGAAGGCCCGGAAGATGGCAACGGCGGCGCCCGCGGGCACCGCGGATGGCGGCGACTGGCTGACGCGCCTGGACGACGCCGACCCGGCGCAGCGCCGCCGGGCCGCCCATGCTCTCGGCGCCCATCCCCCGGACGGACGCCCCGGCGCCGTCCCCGCCCTGTCCGCAAGGCTGGCGCGGGAGGAGGAACCGAGCGTCCGCGAAGCCCTCCTGACCGCCCTGGTCCGCGCCGGCACCGGGGAGGCCGCCGCGGCGCTGGTGCCCTATTTGGCGAGCGAGGACGTCGGGCTGCGCAACGGCGTGATCGAAAGCCTTCAGCAGATGCCCGCCGCCGTGGTGATGCCGGAGGTCGCCCCGCTGCTGGAGGCTGGGGATTCGGATCTGCGCATCTTCGCGGCCCAGCTTGTCGGGAAGCTGCCCCATCCGGACCGGCTGGCCCTGCTCGCCGGGGTGATCGGGCGCGACCCGCATGTGAACGTCTGCCTCGCCGCGGTCGAGGCGCTGATGGACGGCGGCGACCCCGCCGCCCTGCCGGTGGTCGAGCGGCTGGCCGCGCGTTTCCCGGACGATCCCTTCGTCGCCTTTTCCGTCGATGCGGCGCGCCGCCTGTTTTCCGGAGCCTGAATGACGCGGCTTTCGGACAAGGATGATGGCGAGGGGTTGAGCGCGGCGGATTACGACGCCTTCTGCCGGTTCCTGCGGGAGCGCACCGGCCTGTCCTTCACCGAGGCCAAACGCTATTTCGTGGACCGCCGCGTGGCCGAGCGGATGGCCGCGGTCGGCGCGCCGGATTTCCGGCATTACCTGAACCTGCTGCGCTTCCAGGCGTCGGGGGAGGAGTTGCAGCTTCTCGTCAACCGCATGACGGTGAACGAGACCTATTTCTTCCGCGAGATGTACCAGCTCGACTGCCTCGTGAACGCCGCGCTGGACGAGGTGGTGCGCGGGCGCGAGCTGGGCAGCCGGGTGCGCATCTGGTCCGTCGGCTGCGCCACGGGGGAGGAGCCCTACTCCATCGCCATCACGCTTCTGGAGCGGTGGAGCCGGGTGGACGATTTCGAGATCGAGCTGCACGCCTCCGACATCGACAGCCATGTGCTGGCCCGCGCACGGGAGGGCATCTACGAGGAGCGCTCGCTCCAGGCGCTGCCGCGGCACCTGATCGCCAAATACTTCACCCGCCTGGACGACCAGCGCTGGCAGATCATGGAGGAGTTGCGGGAGTCCATCGACTTCTCGCTGGTGAACATCGCCGATCCGCAGCAGATGGCGGCCTTCCGCGGCATGGACGTGATCTTCTGCCGCAATCTGCTGATCTATTTCGACGATCTGGGGCGACGGGAAGCGGCGTCGATGTTCTACGACGCGCTGTCGCCCTGCGGATTCGTCTGCCTCGGCCATTCGGAGAGCATGAGCCGGATGTCCTCCCTCTTCGTGCCGCGCCGGTTCCCCGACGCCATCCTCTACCAGAAGCCCCAGAGTTAGGGAGGCCGCCCGGTGACCGAAAAATCCAGCCCACAGCCCCGCGTCCTCGTGGTGGACGACGCCGTCACCGTGCGGGCCTACACCCGGCAGGTGCTGGAGGCCGGCGGCTTCGCCGTGGACGAGGCGGTGAACGGGATCGACGGGCTGGAGCACGCGCTCGCCGCCACGCCGGACCTGCTGATCGTGGACATCAACATGCAGAAGATGGACGGCTACACCATGCTGCGCCGGCTGCGGCAGGACCCCGCCCTTCAGGACGTGCCGGCGATCATGATCAGCACCGAATCCAAGGACAGCGACCGGGAGAAGGCCCTGTTGGCGGGGGCAAACTGGTACTTCGTCAAGCCGGTGCGGCCCGATGACCTGACCGCCGCCGCCCGCCTGCTGACCGGATTGTGCGGAGGGCGGTCATGAACACGCTGTTCGACCAGTTCGTCCTGGAATCGCGGGAACTGCTGGAAGCCGCGGGCGCCGCCCTGCTGCGGTTGGAGCGCGATCCGGCGGACCGGGTTGCGGTCAACGACCTGTTCCGGGCGCTGCACACGCTGAAGGGCGCCACCGCCCTGTTCGACATGGCCCCCTTCACCCGCATGGTCCATGCGGGGGAGGACGCGCTGATGGCGGTGCGCGACGGGCAGGCCGCCATGACCGGCGATCTGGCCGACCGGCTGCTGGACCTGCTGGACACCGGCGCCGCCTGGGTCGACGGCCTGGAGGACAGCCAGGCTCTTCCCGGCGACGCGGATGCCCGCGCGCAGGCGCTGGAGGCGCGGCTGCGCGCCGCCCTCGGCGGACCGGCGGAGTCCGTGGAGGCCGGAACGCCCTCCGCCTTCGCCTGGGTGGAGGAGGTGCCGGAGGCCGAGCGGGCGAAGGCCGCGGGACGCACCGTCACCGCCATCGCCTACGACCCGGCGGAGGACTGCTTCTTCTCCGGTGACGACCCGCTGGACCTGTGCCGCCGCATCCCGGACCTGCTGTTCCTGCGCGTCGAGGCCGCGGCAGCATGGCCGCCGCTGGCCCAGCTCGACCCCTACCGTTGCGCCCTGCGGTTCCGCGCGCTGAGCGGCGCGTCGAAGGAGGATCTGGCGCGCCTGTTCCGTGGCGTTCCCGATCAGGTGACGTTCGCCACGCTCGCCATTCCCGCCCGGGCCGAACCGGCGGCCCCTGCCAGCCTCGCCACCGCCATGCTGCGGGAGCAGGCTCACATCCTCGGCCTGCCCGGCAGCGCGGAGGAAACGGCGGCCCGCCGGGCGGCGGTGCTGCGGGCGGTGCGCAACATCCTGACCGCCGAAGGACGGGACGCCGAGCAGGCCGTGCTGGACCGCGCCGCCGAAGGCCCGGCGGAGGCGCTCGTCCGCTGCGTCGAATCCCTGGCGGACGGACCGGCCGCGGAAGCGGACACGCCTGCCAATGCGGCGTCCCCGGCCCGGCGGGCGCTGCGGGTGGATGCGGAGCGCATGGACCGGTTGATGGCGCTGGTCGGCGAACTGGTCGTCGCCAAGGGAAGCCTGCCCTACCTCGCACGCGAGGCGCAGGACGGCCGCAGCGCCGAGGCGCTGGCCCAGGGCATCAAGGAGGCCCATGGCCGCATCGACTCCATCGTGGGCGAGTTGCAGGACGCGGTGCTGCGGCTGCGCGTGCTGCCCCTGTCGCGCGTCTTCGACCCGCTGCCCCGGCTGGTCCGCGACACCGCGCGGCGGCTCGGCAAGGCGGTGGAGCTTCACCTGTCCGGCGGCGAGACGGAGGCCGACAAGGACATCCTCGACATCCTGGGCGAACCTCTGCTGCACCTCGTCCGCAACGGGCTGGACCACGGCGTCGAAGCGCCGGAACGACGCCGCGCCGCCGGCAAGCCGGAGGTGGCGGCGATCCGCGTGCGGGCCTTCCAGGACGGCGGCGGCGTGGTGGTCGAGGTCTCCGACGACGGGGCGGGCATCGACGCGGATGCCGTGCGCCGCAAGGCGGTGGCGCGGGGTGCCGTGACCGCGGAGCAGGCGGCGGCCCTGTCCGACGCGGAGGCGTTGCGTCTGATCTTCCTGCCGGGGGTCAGCACGTCGGACTCCGTGTCGGACCTGTCGGGCCGCGGGGTGGGGATGGACGCGGTGCGCGGCGCGGTGGAGCAGGCGGGGGGACGGGTGGAGGTCGCCTCGACCCCCGGCGCCGGGACGCGGGTCCGCCTCGTCCTGCCGCTCACCATGATGGTGACGCGGCTGGTGACGGTGGAGACGGCGGGCACGCTCTACGGCTTTCCGGTTACGCTGGTCACCGGCATGCAGCGCGTCCCCCACGGCGCGATCCGCCGGATGAAGCATGCCGAAAGCGTCGTCGTGCAGGACGAGGTGGTGCCCCTGCTGCGCCTGCGCCGGCTGCTCAACCTGCCGGAGGACGAGCGGGAGCGGAAGGGCGAGGCGGTGCTTCTGGTGGATCTCGGCGGGCATCCGGTGGGTCTGGTGGTGGACGCCTTCCGGGAGCGCGCCGACGTGGTGCTGAAGCCGATGACCGGGCTGCTCGCCCGGCTGCGCGGCTATGCCGGGACGGCGGTGCTCGGCGACGGGCGGCTGCTGCTCGCCCTCAACCTGCGGGAGCTTCTGTGATGCCCATCCGTTTCGAGGACCGGACCGCCCGTTTCGAGGGCGCCTGCACGGTGGAGGAGGCGATCCCGCTGGCCGAGTGGCTGGGCGCCGCGGAGGCGCCCCGGCTCGACCTCGGCGGCTGCACCGCCCTGCACACCGCGCTGTTGCAGGTGCTGCTGGCGGCGGGAGCACCGGTCGCGGTGCCGCCGGAGGACGCCTTCCTGAAAGAATGGGTGATGCCGGTGCTGGGCAAACGGCCCCCGTAAGCGCCGCGCGCGGCGCTCAGGAAAACAGTTCCATCGTGTCGGGGACCTTGGTGGGCGCCCGTCCGTCCAGGATGGCGCACACCGCCTCGACCGCGGCGATCAGCGAGGATTGCGAGAAGGGCTTGGGCAGGCACCCCACCCCGTACTCGCGCGTCGGCTCCACCTCCTCCCTGTAGGAGGTGACGAACAGGCAGGGGATGCCCATGGCGGTCATCTGGCGGGCCGCGTCGATGCCGCTGGACCCCTGGGCCAGGTGGATGTCCACCAGCGCCAGATCCGGCTTCACCTCCCGCGCCAGGACCAGCGCCTTTTCGCTGGTGGAGGCCGGCCCATGCACCTCGTGCCCGGCGGTCTCCAGGTAGAAGCTCTGCTCCATGGCGATGAGGACTTCGTCCTCGACGAGAAGGATCTTCATCCGTTCCACTCCGCCGCGCTGTCTTCCAGGATCGGGCCGCGCGTTTCCGGCATGGTCAGCGCGATGCGGAAGGAGGTTCCCCGTTCCACCGGCATCAGCGTGACCGTCGCGCCGATCTGGCCGGTCAGGCTGGTGATCAGCCTCATGCCGAGGCTGCGTGTCCGGCGCATGTCGAACCCGGCGGGAAGGCCGGGCCCCTGGTCGGTCACGGTGAGCGCCAGCAGGTCGCCGGCCCGGTCCAGCGCCACCAGGACGTCGGCGGGTGACGGCCCGCGGTGTTTGATGGCGTTGGTGACCAGTTCGTTGGCGATCAGCCCCAGCGGGGCGGCCTGATCAATGGGCAGGTCGATGCGCTCCGCCCGCACCTCGATGGAGCCCAGCGTGTCGCCGCCCGACGCGCGGGACAGGTCGGCGCACAGCTCGTTCAGGTAGCTGCCGAACTCGATGGTCTGGAACTGCTCGGTCTGGTACAGCCGGCTGTGCACCCGCGCGATGGCGTCGATGCGGCTGCGGGCGTCCTGGAAATGGACGCGCTCGGCGGCGCCCGGCAGGCTCATGGTCTGCAGCGTCAGAAGGCTGGAGACGAGCTGAAGGCTGTTCTTCACCCGGTGGTTCACCTCGCGCAGCAGGGTGGACTTCTGGCCCACCAGCTTGCGCAGCGCCGCCTCCATCGACTTGATCTCGGTGATGTCGATGTGCATCAGCACCGCCCCGCCGAAGGGCCCGGCGGCCATCGGGGCGGCAAGGCAGCGGAACCAGCGCGCCCCCGCGGCGGACTGGCCGGGATGCTCGCCCGGATGCTCGCCCGGATATTCAATAGACACCGGAGGGCCGCCGCGCAGCAGGCCGCGCAACCCTTCGATCAGGGCGTCGGCGTGCTCCGCCCCGCTGCGGGTGGCGGCGCAGGCTTCCAGATAATCGTCGCCGATGGCCGACCCGTCGCCCAGGAAGCCCGCCTGCGGACCGTTCTCCGCCCAGGCCTTGTTGACGGAGATGATGTGCCCGCCATGGTCCAGAACGGCGATGTGCGCCGGCAGCGCGTCCAGGGTGGCCTTCGTCTGCTCGGCGAGCTGGCGCATGGCCAGCGCGTTGGCCTTCATCTCCTCGCGCGTGCGGCGGCGTTCGGTGATGTCGCGCAGGACGCCGGTGATGAAGCTCCGCCCCTCCGACTCCCAACGGGCCAGCGAGACCTCCAGGTCGATGCGGGTGCCGTCGCGCTTGCGCCCGATCAGCTCCACCGGGGCGGGCCGTCCGGCGGGCGCGCGCTCCAGCAGGCCGGACCAGTCGGGGGAGCCTTCGGCGAGGAACAGGCTGACATGCTGGCCGATCAGTTCGTTGGGCTGGAAGCCGAACTGGTTGGCCGCGGCCCCGTTGGCCCATTGCACCACGCCGCGCGTGTCGGTGGTGACGATGGCGTCGGGGGCGGTGTCCACGATGGCGCGGTAGCGCGCGTCGCGCTGTTCGCGCAGGACCCGTTCCCGGTTCACCACGGCGGTGACATCGGTCACCTGGATCAGGCAGTAGGCGGCGGTGCCGACCAGGAAGGGACGGATCAGCACATTGTGGACCATCCGCCGCCCGTCCACGCAGCGCAGCGGGAACAGCACGGGGTTCAGCGTGTGGGACAGGACGCTGGGCGCCCCGGTTTCCAGCACGTCGCGCACCGCGTTGTGAAGCCGCGTGTCGCGCAGGGACGGCATGGCCTCCACCAGCTCCCGCCCGTGGATGCCGGATTCGGGCGTGGCGGACGCCCTTTCCATCCAGCGGTTCCAGAACTGGACGCGGCCATGGCGGTCGAGCACGACGATGCCCGCGTCCATCGCGTCCAGAAGGCCGTCCAGCCAGGGCAAGCGCTTAAACTCGGTCGGTTCCATCGGGCGCTCCGGAGGCGATGCGGTCGATGAATCCATGGATGAGTTCCTTCAGCGACTCCAGGGACGACAGCCCCATGAGCAACGCGATGTAGCCGCGGATGCTCCGGCTGCGGATCAGGAAGTCGATGTAGAGGAACATCACCAGTTCATCGGGGTTCGGCCCGTTGTTCTGGAAGATGCGGTCGCTGTCGCCGCGCAGGACGCTGGGCAGCGAGATGTCCAGGTTGTCCTTCAGCGTGTTGGCCATCACGACCAGACAGCCGTTCAGGATGATGTTGCCGATCTCCGCCAGCGCGTCCTGCTCCAGATCGACGATCTCCTCCAGGCTCAGCTCGCTGCCCAGGACGGCACGCGCCAGTTCCAGGCTGTTGGTCTCGGGAAAGATCAACAGGGCGCGGCCGGAAAAGGACCCTTCGAAACGCTGCTCCACCGCCACGAGCCCCGTCTTCTCGCGGGCGGCCAGAAGGCCGGCGGCGGCGTTGCGGCTGACGATCTCGACGGAGGGAACGGACAGCAGGACCTGATCCGCGACCATGCGGCTGAGATGGGTCGCCGCACGGCCGACGCCCATGTTCACCAGCTCGGTCAGCGCGTCGCGCTCCAGGTCGCTCAGATCAACCATGCACCGGCGCTCCCGTTTCCATGGAAGCGCCGTGGCATCGGCGCCCCCGGGCACAGTGCGACAGGAACGCCGTCGAAGTCTCCCCCGTCAACGGCATAGGCCGAAATTGGGAGTACACTAGGCAATTCAGCGACAAGGTGCCGTCGGTCCAACAATCGGTTCCTTTCATTGATCGCGCTTCGACGAACAGGACGGCGTTTTCTGTGGTCCGGCGCGACGCTCTGCCGCACCTCGATCGGCCCGGACGGAGGCCGGTTCAGGCGGCCAGACGGCGGACCAGATCCCGGAGAAAGTCCTCGCAGGCCGTGACCTGGGCGACGTCGATGTACTCGTTGGGCTGATGCGCCTGATCAATGGAGCCGGGGCCGCAGAGCACGGTGGACATCCCTGCTTCCTGGAACTGCCCGGCCTCCGCCGCGAAGGACACCATGCCCGTGTCGTTGCGCCCGGTCAGGGCGTGGCAGAGCTGGGCCGCCGGCCCGTCCGGCTCCGGCGCCAGCCCCGGCACGCCGGCGAGCTGTTCGGTACGGATGTCGCACTGCGGGCTGATCCGCCGCATGGCGGCGCGCAGCCGGTCGCATTCGGCCTCGAACCGGTCGCGGTAGCGGGTCCAGTCGTCGCCGGGCAGCGGGCGGATATCCCAGACGAAGGAACAGTGGCGGGCGGTGATGTTGGCTGCCGTGCCGCCTTCGATGGTTCCGACCTGCAGCGTGGTGAAGGGCGGGTCGAAGCCGCAGGCGGGGTCCGCCGCCGCCGCGTTCTCCGCCGCCATGTCGCCCACGAGGGTGACCAGCCGCGCCGCGGTCATCACGGCGCTGACCCCGCGGTCGATCTGGGAGGAATGGACCTCGTGCCCGGTGACCGTGGTGCGCAGGACGTAGCAGCCCTTGTGGGCCAGCACGACGCCCATGGAGGTGGGCTCGCCGACGATGACGGCGCTGGGGCGCGGCAGTTCGCCGGCGATGCGGGCGATCATGGCGGGAGCGCCGATGCAGCCGACCTCCTCGTCGTAGGACAGCGCCAGATGCAGCGGGCGCTTCAGCCCCGCCGCGAGCATCTCCGGCAGCAGGGCCAGGGCCACCGCGGGGAAGCTCTTCATGTCGGCGGTGCCGCGGCCGTAGAGACGGCCGTCACGCTCCACCAGGGTGAAGGGGTCGGTGTCCCAGGGCTGCCCGTCCACCGGCACCACGTCGGTGTGGGCCGACAGCACCACCCCGCCCTCGGTCATCGGGCCGATGGTGGCGAACAGGTTGGCCTTGCCGCCGTCCGGGCTGGGCACGAGACGGCTTTCGACGCCGTGCCCGGCGAGATGGTCCCGGACCCAGTCGATCAGCGCCAAATTGGAACGGCGCGAAACCGTGTCGAAACCGACCAGACGGGCGATCATCGCCTTGGAAACGTCTTGCACCCTTCCGATCCATTCTGCGTGACGGCGGTGCCGGTCCCGCGCTTGTGATAAACTTTAGATGTCAGACACTGGCCCCTGCATCCTTCGATGTCAAATGAGTCGTCCGGATTAGGAGGGCATAGCGGCCAACGCCGAACGCCGGCTGAACGGCTCCGTCCCGGTTCCGGGGGCCATCCAGCCGGTCACGGGGCCGGCGCGCCGTGCCCAGGAAAGCCGTGGGGCGGTCAGGCCGCCGACCAGACCTTTTCGGTGAGGACCGTGCGCACCAGCGTCAACGCGCTCTCGGCGCTCTCGCGCCCGTCGAGCTTCGCCGCCACCGCCTCGATCTGGGCCGGCGGCAGGGTGGAACGCAGGCGGCGCACCGTGTCGGTCAGATGCTTCTTGGCGAAGCGCGCCTGGTTTCCGCGTTCCGACAATTCCTGGAAGGCCAGCCGCCGGGTGGTCGCGTCGCGTCCGGCGCTGGCCGCCGAAGCACGCTCCGCCGCCGCGGCAAGCTCGTTCGAGGATTGGAGATACGAGGTGATGGCTTCGGTCAGGATACGGTTGGCTTGAAGCAAGGGATCAAGGGACATGCGCTGAACTCATTGCCTTCCGTGACGGTGCCGGGCCGGAAACGGCCCCTGCCAAGACGCTTTCCCCAAAGTTAATTGGGCCGGCCAGCCCGGTTCAACCCGGCGAAGGGTTCTATGCGGACCGTGCTCCGGACCAGCTCCGTTCGGACCAGCGCATGGTGCCAAGGCGGCGGAACCCACCCATGTTCTATCACGGTCAGCATTCCGTCGAGGCGGGACAAGCAACGGGGCCTATGAATTTCCTATGAACTAAGGCACGCTTTCTTTGTGTACGTTTATCGTCACATAAACCGGGAACTAAAACGGGAACCCACGGGCGCAGGACGCCGTTTTCCTGGAGCGTCGTTGTTTCTGCGGCCAAAGCCCACCCAAAGCCCACTTGGAGACCGAAGAATGCAAGGCGATCGTGAGGACCGCATCCGCCACCGCGCCTATGAGATCTGGGAACGCGAAGGGCGACCGGAGGGACGGGGAGAGAGCCATTGGGCGCAGGCTTGCGCCGAGATCGAAGCCGAGGACGCGGCGTCCGCCACGGGCGTGGTGAAGACGGTGGTCCGCCGCACGAAGAAGGCCGCGACGGAACTGCTGGGGGTCGGGCTGAACGCCGTGGTCGATGTGGTGGAGGAGGCCATCGCCCCCAAGAAGCCGCGCGCCCGCAGGGCCAAGGCCGAGCCGGCGGAGTCCGCCGTCGTGGTACCCGCTCCGGAAGCCGCCAAGACGGCGAAACCCGCCCGCGCCAAGGCCGTGAAGGCGGAAGCGGCGAAGCCCGCCACACCCAAGCCTTCCGCGCCCCGGGCCCGCCGCAAGCCCGCCGTCTCCGACACCGAACCGGCGCACTGACCCGCACCGGCCCCGTCCGCCTCTACACGCAGCGACGGATGTAGGGCCGGTTCGCCTCCCACAACTCATCCAGGATCTGCACGGCGGCGTCGGTGGAGTTCACCACCGGGTCGATCAGCAGGGCCTGGAGCGCCAGCTCCTTCGAGGCGTGGACCGCGGCCTCGACGGCGAGCTGCTGCACGCTCGCCTGGACGTGCAGCAGCTTGGCGATCGGATCGGGCAGGGGGCCGAGCGAGACCGGGTGGACACCCGCCGCATCGGCCAGCAGGGGCACCTCCACCGCCAGATCCGGCGGCAGGTTGGGGATGGCGCCCTGGTTGTAGACGATCCCCGACTCCACGAAGCGTTTCTGGTTGTGCAGCACCCCGGCGATGACCTGCACGGCCCGTTCGCCCCAGGACGGCTGCGTCCAGTCCTCCGGCACCGGGGTGGTCCCGGCGATCACGCCGTCCATCAGCGCGTTGAGGATGCCGCGCCCGCGCTCGTCCTCCTTGAAGTCGAACCCATGCTCTCCGCCTTCCCAGCCGTAGGGGAGATACTCGCCCAAATGGTCGTCGCTGCAGGTCGGCCACAGCCCGAAGGCGTTGAACAGGCGGCGGGCCAGCGGCGTGAAGGCCGGATCGTGGGTCTTCTCCTTCTCGCGCAGCAGCGGGTAGAGGTCGCGCCCGGTCGCCTTGTCCCGGATGTGCATCAGCCATTGGAAATGGTTCAGCCCGGCGCCCCAGACCTCCACGTCCTTTTCGGCCATGCCGAGGATCTGGCGGATGAACCAGCGGGCCAGGAAGATGCCGTGGCACAGCCCAAGGGTCTTCACCCTGGTGTATTTGCCGAGGCCCAGGACGACGCGGCTTTCCGGGTTGGACAGGTTGATGAACTGGGCGTCCGGGCACAGTTCCTCGATGTCGCGGGCGAAGTCGAAGATCAGGGGCAGGGTGCGCAGCGTGAAGAACAGCCCGCCGGGTCCGCCGTTCTCGCCCAGCGTGTGGCGGACGCCGTGCTTCTTCGGCACCTCGAAATCGAGCTTCCACAGACGGTTGCGGTCGATGGCGACGGAATTGACGACGAATTCGGCGCCTTGCAGGGCGGCGCGGCGGTCGGTGGTCTGCTCGATGGTCAGACCGGCACCGCCCTTCGCGTTCAGCAGCCGGGCGAGCGCCGTCATGCGGTCCAGCGCCGCCGGATTCGTGTCGACCAGCGTCAGGGTGCTGCCCGCCAGCTCCGTCGTTGTGAAGAGGTCGCGGTACATGCTGAGCCCGAAGGCCGCGCTGCCGGCGCCCAGGAAGACGATCTTGGTGGTTTTCGGGTTGCTAAGGGCCATGGTACGCCTCGCCCGGCGGGAATTGTGCCCTGCTGATTTGTCGGGGCAGCCGCCTTGTGGGAAGTATACACTTGTTAAGACGAAGAGACTATACCTGTTGGTCAGAATAAGCGCGGCGGCATCTTCGCTTGCGCAACATAACCTTCGCATGCGCGATAGTGCATGTGCAGCAAAACACTTCAAGGGAGTCCCGTCATGGCACTCTTCACCTTTCCCAAGGACTTCCTGTGGGGAGCGTCCACCGCGGCCTATCAGATCGAAGGCGCCATTCACGAGGACGGGCGCGGCCCCTGCGTGTGGGACACCTTCACCGACGCCGGGCGCATCCAGGACGGCAGCAGCGCCGCCGTCGCCTGCGACCATTACCACCGCTGGCCGGACGACATCGCCCTGCTGAAGGACGCGGGGTTCAACGCCTACCGCTTCTCCATCGCCTGGCCGCGCATCCTGCCGTCCGGGACGGGGGAGGTGAACGCGGCGGGGCTCGACTTCTACGACCGGCTTGTGGACGGGCTGCTGGCCGCCGGAATCCGGCCCATGGCCTGCCTCTATCACTGGGACCTGCCGCAACCGCTGGAAGACCGCGGCGGCTGGCAGGGCCGGGAGGTCGTCGGCCCCTTCGCCGACTACGCCCGCATCGTCTCCGCCCGGCTGGCCGACCGGGTGAAGGACTGGATGATGCTGAACGAGCCGAACGTGGTCGCCACCCACGGCTACGGCACCGGGGAACACGCGCCCGGGCACAAGCTGGGCGAGACCGGCATCCTGCGCGCCCTGCACCACCAGAATCTGGCGCAGGGGGCGGCGCTGCGGGCCATCGCGGCGGAGCGTCCGGGCCTGACGCTCGGCACCGTCATCAACCTCCAGCCCTGCCGGGCCGAGAGCGACCGGCCCGAGGACGTCGCGGCGGCGGCCCGCTGGGACGCGGTGTGGAACCGGGTGGCCCTGGACGGGGTGATGCGCGGCAAGATCCCGGATCTGATGGCTGAACGGATGAAGGACTTCGTCCTGCCCGGCGACGAGGAGGCGATCCGCTATCCCATCGACCTGCTGGGCATCAACTACTACTCGCGCATGACCATGAAGCACGAGACGGGGCATCCGTTCGACGTGTGGTGGGGCGACGCCCATTGCGACCGCTGGACCGCCATGGCCTGGCCGGTCCAGCCCGACGGGCTTTACGACCTGCTGATGGAGTTCAAGCGCGACTACGGCAACCCCGCCGTTTTCGTCGCGGAGAACGGTGCGGCCTATGACGACGTGGTGGGGCCGGACGGGCAGGTCCACGACGCGGAGCGCGTGGCCTTCCTGCGCGACCATGTGGCGTCGGTCGGGCGCGCCCTGGCCGATGGCTGCAACGTGAAGGGCTATCTGTGCTGGAGCCTGCTGGACAATTTCGAATGGGCCTTCGGCCTGTCGAAGCGGTTCGGCATCGTCCGCGTCGATTACGACACGCTGGTCCGCACGCCCAAGGACAGCTACCGCTTCCTGAGCGAGGTGGCGAAGAGCGGGCGGCTGGAGGCTTAATAATCCGGTGGCATAGGGCGCGCTTTGCAACGAATCCCGTTGTAAAACGCGCCCATGCGTCCTGGAAATATCACATCCGGGACGAGCGTGGACGGCGCTAATCAGGACGCGGTGCCATCACAGCGTCCGGCCATGTCAACGATAAGTGAACGAATTAATTTGGGGGCCTGCGCAGGGGGGGACGGTCATCAGGCCGAGATCCGCGCGGCCATCGTCGTGCCGACCTACAAGCATTCCGGCCTGCTGGTGGAGGCGCTGTCCACAGCGCTCCATCAGGACACGGACTTCGCCTATGCCGTGGTCGTGGTCAACGACGGCTGCCCCTTTCCGGAGACCGGGCGGGTGTGCCGGGAGTTCGCGGCGGCCCATCCGGGGCGCCTTTTCCACCTGAACAAGCGCAACGCCGGGCTGAGTGCCGCGCGCAACAGCGGGATCGCCTTCGCGCTGGACGCCTTTCCGGCGCTGGAGGCCGTCTACTTCCTCGATTCCGACAACCGCATCCGGCCCCATCTGCTGCAACGGATGCTGGACGCGCTGCGGGCGGCGGGCCCGGAGGTGGGCTGGGCCTATCCGGACGTGGACAAGTTCGGCTTCTTCGAATTCTGCGACATGTCCGGCCCCTATTCGCCGCTGGAGCATCTGTTCCGCAACGTCAGCGAGGCGGGCAGCATGGCGTCGCGCCGCCTGCTCGACGGCGGCGTTCGCTTCGACGAGACGATGCGGCAGGGCAGCGAGGACTGGGAGTTCTGGCTGCAAGGGCTGGAGCGCGGCTTCCACGGCGTCCATGTGCCGGGGACCGGCTTCGGCTACCGCCGCCGCGGCGAGAGCATGCTGACCGAATCGGAGCGCGACTACCGCCCCATCCTGACCCACATCCAAAAGCGTCATCCGGCGCTGTTCGCGGTCCAGGCCGTGCTGCGGGCGGAGGTGGCGGTGGGGCGGCGCTGCGCCGTCTATCTGCCGGACCGTGCCGTCGTCCGCTGCGTCACCGACCCGGCGGCGGGGGAGGAGGATCTGCCGCTGGCCGACTTCGTGCGCCGCGCCCTGCGCGCGCCGGAGCGGCCCGGTTACGGGGAGTGCCCCGGCCTTCTGGCGGTCATGGACTCCGGTCTCTACGAACTGCTGAAGCGCCACCGCCTGCTGCGCGGCGCGCTGTGGGTGCTGGAACGCGCGGCGGGCCAGGCGACCCTGGTGCGCGCCGAGGTGACGGCGGAGGCGGTGGAAAGCGGCTGCGCGCTGTCTTGGTCCGGCGCGCCCGTGGGGTTGCAGGCGGACGCGCCGTTCCCCTTGCCGGACGGCGGGGCGGCGATGGCGATGCTGCCCACGGCGGTCCTGCTCGACCTCGTGAGGCGCCAGCCGGCGGGTGCCCCCTTGCTGGAGCGGGACCCCCGGAAGCCTTGCGCCGAGGCCCGGCTGAGCCTGGCCCTGGCCCTGCCCGGCGCGGTCACGCCGCCGGGCAGGGCCGACTCTGCCCTGTCCACGCTGCGCGAGGCGATGGCCGCCCAATGGGCGCTGCCGTCCAACGGCGGCTGGGCGGCGGCACCCATCGACCGCTACCGCGCCGGGGTCGCCACGCCGGCTGACGTCTACCAGACGGTGCACCGGCTGCCCTCGGTCCTGCCGCTGCTCCATCCGGAGGGGAAGCGGCGGCTGGCGGCGCTGGTGGCCGATCCCGGCGATGCGGCGGCCCTGGAAGAGGCGGCCCGCATGGCCCGCTGGCTGGCCGGGAAGGGCTATGACGCGCATCTGGTTGCGATGGGCGGTGGCGGCTTGTCCTTGTCCGCGGCGGCGGCGGAGGCGTTCGCCTCGGTCATTCCCCACCCGCTGCCGCTGGTGCTTCCCGAACGCCCGCTGACCCGCCGCGACGCCTATCTCGGCACGCCGCTGCGCCCGATGGACCCGGAGGAGGAGGACATGGCCGCCGCGACGCTGGCCGCCTTCGATCTGGCCGTCACGGTGCGGCACGGCGCGGCCCACGCGCTGATGGGGCGGCTGCGCGCGCTCGGCGTGGCCGGCTGGGCGGTGCTGGGGCCGTCCGCGGTCCCGGACGCGCCGTCCCTGGCCGATGCGGTCAACGGCTGCACCGCCTTCGAGCACGCTTACCAGACCGTCGTCCCGCTCGACGCCCGGACCTTCCACTTGTGCCGGGCGCTGGGGCTGCCGCCGGACAAGCTGCGGCGCTGGGACGGCGGGGCGGACATGGACCCCGATCCTGATCCCGATTGGGCCGCCTGCGCGCCTCTGTCCTCATGCCTTCCCGAACCAACCGCGCCCGTCTGAGAAGGGTGTTCCCATGAAGCTCTCCACCCCGGCGGCCCTGTTCGCCACTCTCTATGACGGTGCGCCGAAGATCGTCGCGGCCGGCGCCTGCACCGGGCTGGAACCGGACGCCCTGCCGCTCCGCCTGCTGCGGCTGGTCCGGCACGACGGCGGCTATCTGCTGCTGCCCGGGGACGCCGGGCCGGAGGGGGAGGGGACGTTGCGCACGCTGGCGATCCCGCCCGCCGCCGTCCGCTGCCTGTGGTCCTGCGACGAGGCGGCGCGGCACGACGCCGAGCGGCTGCTCGGCTGGTGGAAGGAGGCC
>NZ_JAUJFI010000382.1 GCF_030849505.1 Azospirillum isscasi
CACGAGGTACGACGGCGAGGTCAGTGAGCCTCTCGTGGGGCGCCAGGGAAGTCGGGTCTCCATGCGAGTGGCGAGGGGGAGCGCGTCATTGCTCCCGAGCCATGGTAGGGGAATCTGGCCTCGAGACGTGTTGAAGAAGGTCTCTCGAGGTCTTTCCCGGGTTGAGGCAGGAAACCCTGGGTTCCCTCGACTTGTGCAGGTGACCTCAGGGGGCTTCTCATGGTGGCTCTGAGAAGCCAGGGAAACTGGAGGTGGGAGGGGCCTCTCGGGACTCCACTGGGTTTGGTGCATTGGAAGAGGGCCTCATCTCCAGTTGAGGCAGGAACCGCAGGGTACCTCTGATTTCAGACTCCGATCGCAGGGTCCCTGCAGACTGGGGACAGGAGAGTCAGGCCTCGTCTTGGGTTGAGGCATGGAACTCCGCTTGCCTCTCGAGATGTCCCCGGGGAGAGAGGCCGCTTGTCGAGCTGTATTTGGAACCTGGGGTTTTTTCCGAACGATGCACGGAAAAACTGCCCCTTCGTGTTGACTGCATTCACAGGCTGGAGTTCGGAGAGGTGTCCGGGCATCGGGTTCTTATCAAGAGGGGACCGGGAAATCGGGGTCCTACGGAATGTGGAACCACCCACGAGGCCACGTCTGGAATGTCTTCGTGAGACCGGCCTCATCCTGAGGTGCGACCGGAAGGTCGGGAACCCCTTCCAGACAAAGCAGGGGAGTCGACCCT
>NZ_JAUJFI010000383.1 GCF_030849505.1 Azospirillum isscasi
GCGGTGATGGTGACCGAGCCCTCGCTCAGGGCCTTGACCTGGCTGGAGGTGAGGGACGTCGTCCAGGCCCCGGCGCTGACCGTGGCGGTCTGGGTGACCGTGCCGACGGTGACGCTGACGACCCGGCCGTCCTCGGCGGAGGCGGTGCCGGCGATGGTGACGGCGCTCTCGTCCTCGGCGTCGCTGATCCGGTCGTCGCCGGACACCGTGCCGATCGACAGAGACGGGGCGGTGCGGTCGTAGCTGACCGTCCGGGTGGCCGCCGTGGCGGGGTTGCCGGCCTGGTCGGAGACGCTCGCGGTGATCGTGACGGAGCCTTCGGACAGGCTCTTCACTTGGCTGGAGGTGAGGGACGTCGTCCAGGCCCCGGCGCTGACCGTGGCGGTCTGGGTGACCGTGCCGACGGTGACGCTGACGACCCGGCCATCCTCGGCCCCGCTCGTCGTGCCGGCGATGGTGACGGCGCTCTCGTCCTCGGCGTCGTTGATCCGGTCGTCGCCCGACACCGTGCCGATGGAAACCGTCGGCGCCGTCTTGTCGTAGCTGACCGTCCGGGTCGCCGCGGTGGCCGCGTTGCCGGCCTGGTCGGAGACGCTCGCGGTGATCGTGACGGAGCCTTCGGACAGGCTCTTGACCTGGCTCGAGGTGAGGGACGTCGTCCAGGCCCCGGCGCTGACCGTGGCGGTCTGGGTGACCGTGCCGACGGTGACGCTGACGACCCGGCC
>NZ_JAUJFI010000384.1 GCF_030849505.1 Azospirillum isscasi
GCTGCATGCGACGACCTTGCCGCAGGCCCTCGCCACCGCGCTCATCTTCGAGCTGATCGCCCTGTAGCCGGGAGCCTGCGTTCCCGGTCCGGGATGGAGCGGCCGCGTCGCGGGCCGGGGAAAATACCCCAATTGATGGCGGCGGGGGGATGCCGGCTATTGTCCTTCCCGGCACTTTGATCCGCGGGAGGCGATGAGTAATGGGCGGCGAAGACCAGGATCTCGTCCTGACGGTGCGGGAGAAGGAATGTCTTGGGTATCTCGCCCGGGGCCTGCGGTGCCGGGCGATGGCTGACGCCATGGGCATCACCGTGAAAACGGTGGAAAAGCAGATCGAGTCGGCGCGACGGAAAGTCGGGGCGAAGACGCGGGAGCAGGCGGTCGCCATCGCCATTGCAAAGCGGCTTCTTTAGCCGGGGTCGGGCGCTTCCTTGCTGCGGAGGGCGGCTGCGCATGAACGCCGCCCGGGGCCTTGGCTCCGGCGCAGCCTTGCCGATGCCGTGCATCGGCCCCCATCGGCTCGTACGGGAAAACCACCCGCGGTCTTTCCGGCCGCCGGCTCCAGGGCCGTGCGGCATCGTGGCGAACGCCACCCGGGGCTGCCGGGGAAAATCCCCCAATTGCTGGGTCGGGCGCGGGTTTCCTAGCAGGCCGCGGAAAAAGGCTATGCCCGGCTTGCCGGTCGTGATTCTCTCCGTTTGAAGAGAATGCGGCCGGTG
>NZ_JAUJFI010000385.1 GCF_030849505.1 Azospirillum isscasi
AGCGACCGCGCATCCAGCGGCTGGGCGCCCAGCAGGACCCGTCCCGGCTCGCCATGGGCGACCACATGCAGGACGGACGGACGCGCGGCGAGCGCCGCGGCCAGAACGGCATGGGCATCGTCGGCGGCGGAGACGAGCATGACCTGGACGTCGGGACGGCGGTGGCTGAGCAGCCCGTCGAGATCCTCAAGTCCAGCGTCCGCGATGATGACTTCGTTCAAGGGAAACTCTCCGTGCATTCTGTGGTGATCGCTGGGGCGCCCGGTCGCATCGTTCACAGATACGGGGTAGCGCGACACCCAATCACATGCGCTTTCGGAGATGCTTCCTGCAATTGCCCAAGAAGAAATAACACATACTCTTCACGGAAAGGCGGATATTGGATAATCTTACTTGATAATGGGAAACTCGATTGTTCTATGAACTCTCGATATCTTATGATGAACGGCCTGCATCATTCTCCATCAAGGGGGAATACGGGAAAAGGCGGCGCATCGTCCCGACCCTTTCGAAGGGGCGGTCGCAACCCCGATGGGCTGCCCCCAACCGGCAAAGCCATAAAAAAAACCGGCCCGGGGAAGGGCATCCCCCGGACCGGCGCTTTTCGGACCGCTTCAGATCACAGGCTGATGAAGGCGATGTAGTTCTGGTCGCCCATGGTGCCGGTGGTGACGGTCATCGCGCCCACCGCCTTGCCGGCGAAG
>NZ_JAUJFI010000386.1 GCF_030849505.1 Azospirillum isscasi
CCGCACGCGGCACCAGCACCGCCAGCATGAGGCCGCGGCCCGGCGCCGAGCCCACCTCCAGCCGGTGCCCCAGCCGGCGCGCCAGCCCGCAGGCCAGCCGCAGGCCGAGATCGATCACCGACGGATCGCCCGACCCGTCCGGGCGCCGGAACTCCTCCCGCAGGGTGCTCAACTGCTCGGGCAGCAGGCCGCGCCCGGTGGACCACAGCTCGATCCGCAAATCCGGCCCCTGGCGGCGGCAGCCGAGCACGACCCGCCCCCGCTCGGTGTGGCGCAGGGTGTTGGCGACGAAACCCTGGAGAATGCGTTCCAGCAGCGACGGGTCGGTGGCGACGCGGACCGAGCAGGGCAGCACCGAGAAACGCAGCCCCCGCCCGTCGAAACGCGGCGCGGCGTCCAGCGCCACCCGCGTCAGAAGGCCGTTGACCACGGGGGTGCCGATGTCCGGCTGCACCAGCCCGGCTTCCAGCCGCACGAGGTCGAAATGCCCGTCCACCATGCCGCGCAGCGACTGGATCGCGTTGCCCATGGCGTTCATCAGGTCGCGGGCCGCCGGATCGTTCAGGGCGCTTCCCCGCCCCGCCGCGTTCCGCCCGCCGCCCGCCGCCCCGTCCAACCGCCCTTCCAGCGCCCCCAGCAGCAGGGACAGGGCGGCCAGCGGCTGGCGCAGGTCGTGGCTGGCCGCGGCGAACAGGCGG
>NZ_JAUJFI010000387.1 GCF_030849505.1 Azospirillum isscasi
TCCTCATGTTCGGGCGGGGCCTCGAACTTGTAGCCGCGCCCGTAGACGGTCTCGATGTAGCGGGCGCCGCCGGTGGCCTCGGCGATCTTCTTGCGGAGCTTGCAGATGTAGACGTCGATGACCTTGTCGAGCGGGTCGGCGCCGGACAGGCCGTAGACCTCGTCGTAGATGTGCTCCTTGGAGACGACGCGGCGGTGATGGGCGGCCAGCACGCCGAGGATGGCGTGCTCGCGCTGGCTCAGCCGCAGCCGCTCGCCGCCGACCTCGGGGTCGCGCCCGTCGAGGAAGACGGTCAGCCGGCCCACCCGCACGGCGTTGCTCAGCAGGCCGCGCGAGCGCCGCCGCGCCACCTCGATGCGCGCCCGCACCTCGGCGCTGACCACCGGCTTGACCAGCACGTCGTCGGCCCCGGCGTGGAGCAGCTCCACCGTGGTGGAGACGCAGCGCCGGTCGAGCAGGCAGAGGATCGCCGCTCCCACCTGATGCGCCCGCAGCGCCGCCACGCAGCGCGCCGGGTCCTCCACCCCACCCAGAACGATCGCGTCGTAGCCCAGACCCTCCGCGCCCTGTTCCTGGAGAAGTTCCTCCAGCCCCGCCCAATCCTGGCGGTCGTAACGGATCTTGCCCATGCCGAGCTGACGGCCGAGCGCGTCGGCGATCAGTGGATTCGGTTCTACCAGGACAGC
>NZ_JAUJFI010000388.1 GCF_030849505.1 Azospirillum isscasi
GCCCATGAGCTGCATGAGCATCTGGAAGAGGTTGATGAAGTTGAGGTAGAGGGAGAGGGCGCCCATGACGGCGAGCTTGGTGTTGGTCTCGTGGCCGTAGCCCTCGGCGTACTCTTCCTTGATGCGCTGGGTGTCGTAGGCGGTCAGGCCGGTGAAGATGACCACGCCGATCACCGAGATGGCGAACTGCAGGGCGCTGGAGCCGACGAAGATGTTGACCAGGCTGGCGATGACGATGCCGATCAGGCCCATCATCAGGAACGAGCCCATCTTCGACAGGTCGGCCTTGGTGGTGTAGCCCCACAGGCTCATCGCCGCGAACATCGCCGCGGTGATGAAGAACACCCGCGCCACGCTGGCCCCGGTGAAGACCAGGAAGATCGAGGCCATCGACACGCCCATCACCGCGCAGAAGGCCCAGAACAGCCCCTGCAGCGCCGACGCCGACATCGCGTGGAAGCGCCAGGACAGAACTATGATGAAGGCCAGCGGCGCCAGCATCACCACCCACTTCAAAGGCGTCGTGAAGATCGGCACGTACAGCGCCGGCGTGCTCGCCACGAACAGCGCCACAAGGCCGGTCACCCCCAGCCCAAGCATCATGAAATTGTAGACCCGCAGCATGTGCTTGCGCAGGCCCTCGTCGAACGC
>NZ_JAUJFI010000389.1 GCF_030849505.1 Azospirillum isscasi
TTTTTTTTTTTTTTTATTGCATCTTCATTTTTATTAAAACTTGAAGTTTATCAATTTAAACAACATATACAAGTTTAATTTTATAGAACAGTTTGCATTATCATTAAAATTCTAACTATTCTAAGAAATCTGCACCCCTGCCTAGGAAATCACACAGCCTCCCTTGAGCTCCTTGAAGGGATTTTTGTCCTCTGGAATCCCCTTCACTAGAGGGTCTTCTCTAGATCTTTCTTCAATATAATCTCTTACTTCTTCACAACATTTGGAAACCATCACTCTTTCCAGGGTCACTTCCTTCTTGAGCTGGTCCACCTCCATCTTCAACTTGTCCTTTTCTGTCAGGTCCTCGATGTTGATCACCGGCATCTTTTGTCAGGGAAGCTGCTTTTGGGTTTTCTTTCAAATTGCCTGTGATAACCAACTCCTCAAGAACAAACTCTCCGAACACTGCTCATTCCACACGCCAGGCTTAGGATTTTAAAGCTTCTTCATAATCTTCCCTAATGTGATTAAACTAAGCATTTCTCTTCCCACACCTGCCAGGAGATTTGAAGGGAGAGAACCATTTAGTCAGCTTGCAATATAAAGTAGTAATGCCCCTTCCTTTCTTCTGGCCTTTTGCAGTCTGAACTTCTCG
>NZ_JAUJFI010000390.1 GCF_030849505.1 Azospirillum isscasi
TTATCGCAACGTGCTGCGTCCTTCATCGCCTCTCAGTGCCAAGGCATCCACCAGATGCCCTTCAGACGCTTGATCCTCTTCAGCGGTTGCGCCACGCGCAGGGGCAAGCCCTGGGCACTCGCAACACCGCAAGATGCATCGACCATCGAACCACCCGTCTCCAGGCGGCCCGAGGTCTGTCCTCGGTCACTTAACAATCGTCTTCACACTGTCCATGATCCCGCTCCAGTCCCCCGTCGGGGAGCCCGAAGCTCACGTTGCCGTGTTGTGGTTCCTTCCTACGGATCTCGGAGAACCCTTGCCTCGACACCAGCGGACTGGTGGAGGCAGACGGGATCGAACCGACGACCTCCTGCTTGCAAAGCAGGCGCTCTCCCAACTGAGCTATGCCCCCTATGGTGTCACGCGGTGTCGCCTGATGGATGGTGGGCCAGGGAGGATTTGAACCTCCGACCTCACGCTTATCAAGCGCGCGCTCTAACCAACTGAGCTACTAGCCCCTCGTTGCGGTGAGGCAACGATGAGATCCGTGAGAAGGGATGCGCCGGCGGCGGCGTGGGGTCGGCTGCGGGCCCGATGGACGGGCCGGCGTTTCCTTAGAAAGGAGGTGATCCAGCCGCAGGTTCCCCTACGGCTA
>NZ_JAUJFI010000391.1 GCF_030849505.1 Azospirillum isscasi
CCCGTCACCCGCAGTCCGACGCCAAGGCCCAGGCCGCCTTCCAAAAAAGGGGCTGCGCGAAGCCCTGAAGGCTGCGGCCGCCACGCACTCTGCACGCCGCCTCCAACTCTGGTTTCAGGACGAAGCCCGCATCGGCCAGAAGGGCCGCACCGCGCATCGCTGGTGGGAGCGCGGGCAGCGTCCGGCCGGGCTGTGCGACAAGCGCTTCACCTCGGCCTACCTCTACGCCGCCGTCTGCCCGGCCAGCGGCGCCGACTTCGCGTTGGTCATGCCGACCGTCTCCACCACCGCCATGAGCTTGTTCCTGGACGGCTTCTCCCGAAGCCTGGAACCGGACGTCCAGGCGGTGCTCGTGCTCGACCAGGCCGGCTGGCATGGATCGCGGACGCTGGTCGTGCCAGACAACATCACGCTGGTGCCGCTGCCGCCCTACAGTCCGGAGTTGAACCCCGTCGAGCGCGTCTGGCTGTACCTGCGCGAGCGCTTTCTGTCCCACCGGCTCCTGGATGACTACGACGACATCGTCCAGGCCTGCTGTGACGCCTGGAACGCCCTCACCGCCACACCGGAGCGCCTACGCTCCCTCACCAGCTATCCGTGGCTCCCATGTGTCAATGCTTAAGCGCGGCGGTAT
>NZ_JAUJFI010000004.1 GCF_030849505.1 Azospirillum isscasi
GGACGGGGGTGGGGGGGCCGGGGGCTGCGCCCCCTTCACCGGCACCGCCATGTGGGGAATGGCGGCCTGCCACGCCTCGGTGGTGTGCTCCGCGTTCATCGCCAGCCAGCCGCCCAGCCCGCCCAGCCCAAGCGCCACCGCGGCGTAGGCGCCGAGCAGCCCTTTGGCGAGCGGAGACAGGGGGCGGCGCTCCTTTCGCGCCCGCGGCGGGGCGTCGTCAAGGTCGCCGCCCTTCCGCTTGCGCCGGAGGCGCGCCAGCAGGCCGGGTCCGGAACGTTCCCGTTTCGCGGGCTTCAGGCGGCCCAGCAGGGCGGCGGCGTTCACGGACCCGTCACTCCCCTCAGTTCGCGCGGGCCTGGAACAGGGCGACGCCCCGCAGCAGGTCGAGCGCGCGCGCCAGCTGATAGTCGAAGGGCGGCTGGTTGGGCGCGCCTTCGCCATTCTCCGCGGACGGGGCGGCAGGCGCGTTGCCGTTGGCCGGCGCCGACCCCGGAGCACCCCCCGGAGCCGGAGCCGCGCCGGCGCCCGGACCCGGCGCCGGCTGGGTGGTGGCCGGACGCGGGGTGTCCGGGTTGCGCAGCGCGCCGCGCAGGTCGCTCTCGCGGCGGCGGATCAGCCCCTGGTCGGTTTCCTCCACGCGGGCCGGATGCACCTCGATGTCCGGGGTGATGCCCAGCGCCTGGATCGACTTGCCCGACGGCGTGTAGTAGCGCGCCGTGGTCAGGCGCATGGCGCCGTGGCCGGGAAGCGGGATGATCGTCTGGACCGAGCCCTTGCCGAAGGACTGGGTGCCCAGGATCAGCGCCCGCTTGTGGTCCTGCAGGGCGCCGGCGACGATCTCCGACGCCGAGGCCGAACCGCCGTTGACCAGCACCACGACCGGCAGACCCTTGGCGAGGTCGCCGGGCTTGGCGTTGTAGCGGGTGCCTTCCTCCGCCTTGCGGCCGCGGGTGGAGACGATCTCCCCCTTTTCCAGGAAGGTGTCGGACACGGACACCGCCTGATCGAGCAGGCCGCCGGGGTTGTTGCGCAGGTCGAGGACATAGCCCTTCAGCTTGCCGCCCAACTGCTGCTGGATGGCGGCGATGGCCTTTTCCAGCCCCTGCTGCGTCTGCTCGTTGAAGCTGGTGATGCGGACGTAGCCGATGTCCCCCTCGGTGCGGAAGCGGACCGACTGCACCTTGATGACGGCGCGGGTCAGGGTGACCTCGAACGGCTCGCCGGCTTCGCCGCGGCGCACGGTGACCTTGATGTCGCTGCCCACCGGGCCGCGCATCTTCTCCACCGCCTCGTTCAGCGACAGGCCCATCACCGCCTCGCCGTTGAGCTGGATGATCAGGTCGCCCGGCTGCAGCCCGGCGCGGAAGGCCGGCGTGTCGTCGATGGGGGACACGACCTTGATCAGGCCGTTCTCCATCGTCACCTCGATGCCCAGCCCGCCGAACTCGCCGCGGGTCTGAACCTGCATGTCCTGGAAGCTCTTGCGGTTCAGGTAGCTGGAATGCGGGTCGAGCGAGGTCAGCATGCCGTTGATGGCGGATTCGATGAGCTGCTCGTCGGTCGTCGTCTCGACATACTCGGCGCGCACCCGCTCGAAGACGTCGCCGAACAGGTTGAGCTGGCGATAGGTCTCGGAGCTGTTGTTGCTGTTCACCTGCGCGGTGACGGTGGCGACGCCGGCGCCCAGAAACACCAGGGCCGCGGCGGTGGCGGCACGCTTGACTATCCTCATCTACCCTTGTCCTTTCCCCTCCGGGGCGCCGAAACCGCGCTGTGGATTGATCGGCTGTCCGTGACGTCGAAGCTCGAAGTAAAGATCGGGTGAGCCGTCGGTGGGCATCAGGCCAATCGGCTCCCCGGTGGCCACGCGCTTTCCCACGGCTGTGTCGATGCGGCCGAATCCAGCGATGAGACTATGATATCCATGGCTGTGTTCCACGATCAAGATTTGGCCATAGCCGCGGAACGGCCCCGCGAACACGATCGTTCCGGCCTGCGGGGACACCACCGTCGAGCCGGCACGGGCCTGGATGGTGACGCCCCGGCTGGTGGCGCCATAGCGGTCGGCCTCGCCATAGCGGACGGTCACGCGCCCACCCACCGGCAGACGCTCCCCGGCGGGAGGCGGCGGCGCGGCGCGGGCGGCTTCCGTCTCCGTCCTGGTGCGCCGCTCCGCCGCCCGTTGCTCCGCAAGTCTTTGTTCAGCAAGCCGCTGCTCGGCCAGTTTCTGTTCGGCCAGCTTCTGTTCGGCGGCCCTCTGCTCGGCGAGCTTGCGCTCGGCTTCCCTGCGTTCGGCCTCCCGGCGCTCCGCCTCCAGACGTTCGGCCTCGCGTTTGGCGGCCGCGGCGGCGGCGGCGCGGCGCTCGGCTTCGATGCGGTCCATCAACTGGCGCAGGTCGGCGGCCTGGCCGGTCAGGCGGGCGGTGCGCTGGGCGACCTGTTGCCGCTCCTCCTCGGTCTGGCGTGACAGCTCCTCGCGGCGGGCGACCAGCCGGGCGATGTCCTTCTGGCGGTCGATCAGGGTGAGACGGGCGGCGTAGGTGCGGCTGCGCTGGGCCTCCAGCGACTCGCGCGTCTCGGCCAGCCGGGTCAGCGCCTGGGCCAGCGCGTCGGCGCGGGCGCGCAGCGCCGGCACCGTGTCGCGCAGCAGCAGGGCGGAGCGCAGCGTGTCCACCGGCCCGTCCGGGCGGGCCAGCGCCGCTTCCGGCGGGATGCGGGCGACGCGCTGCAGGGCGGCCAGAAGGGCGGCGATCTGCTGGCGCTCGCCCTCCAGCCGTTCGGACTGGCTGCGCTCCTGCGCCTCCAGCGCGGTCAGCGTGTCTTCGAGGTGGGCAAGTTCGCCTTCCTGCGCGCGTTCCTGGTCGGCCAGACCGACCAGCCGGTCGCGCAGCTCGTCCATCTCCTTCTGGAGCGTCTGGGAGTGGCGTTCGAGCTGCCTTTGCAGGGCCTTGTCGGCCTGGATGTCCTGCTCCACCCGCTTCAGCGTCTGGCCGGGAGCCTCGGTCTGCGCCGCCGCGGTGGTGGGAATGGCGGCGGGAATGGCAAGGACGGTGATGGCCAGGAAGGCCGGCAGCCAGGGAAGCGCCCGCCTCCCCCCCGCGCCGTGCGGAGAGGAGACGGGGAGGGGGAGCAGAGCAACACCCGCCGGATGATTGCGCCCTGCGCCCATGCCCGGTTCCGCCTTATTCCGCGGCGGCCCGCGCGGCGGCGCGGTCGATCAGGCTCTTGCCGGTCATCTCCGCCGGCTGCGGCAGCTTCATCAGGTCCAGCAGGGTGGGCGCGATGTCGGCCAGACGCCCGCTGCGGATCGCCTCGACCCCGGCGGGGCCGTTCACCAGCACCAGCGGCACCTTGTCCAGCGTGTGGGCGGTGTGCGGGCCGTTGGTCTCCGGGTCCTTCATCAGCTCGCAATTGCCGTGGTCGGCGGTGACCAGCATGACGCCGCCCTGGGCGCGCACCGCGGCCTCCAGCCGGCCCAGGCTGGCGTCCACGGCCTCCACCGCCTTGATGGCGGCGGACAGGATGCCGCTGTGCCCGACCATGTCGGGGTTGGCGTAGTTGATGACGACCAGATCGTACTTCCCGCTGTCCACGGCGGCCACGACCTTGTCGGTCACCTCGGCGGCGGACATCTCCGGCTGGAGATCGTAGGTGGCGACCTTCGGCGACGGCACCAGGATGCGGTCCTCGCCTGGATACACGCGCTCCTCGCCACCGTTGAAGAAGAAGGTGACGTGCGGGTACTTTTCCGTCTCGGCGATGCGCAACTGGGTCAATCCGGCCTCGCTGACCACTTCGCCCAGCACCCTGGTCAGGGATTTCGGCGGAAAGATGGTCGTCATCAGCTTGGCGAGCGTGGACGAGTACTCGACCATGCCCACCGCGGCGGCCAGCTTCGGCACGGCGGCGCGCTCGAACCCGTCGAAGGCCGGATCGACGAAGGCGGCCAGGATCTCGCGGGCGCGGTCGGCGCGGAAATTCGCCATCAGAATGGCGTCGCCGTCCTTCATGCCGGTGTAGCCGTCGATGACGGTCGGCAGGATGAATTCGTCGTGGGTGCCGGCGGCGTAGCTTTGCTCGATGGCCTGGATCGGGTCGGCGGCGGTTTCGCCCCGGGCGCTCACCAGCGCGGCGTAAGCCTTGGCGACGCGGTCCCAGCGCTTGTCGCGGTCCATCGCGTAGTAGCGCCCGCTGACCGTGGCGACGTTGACGCCGGGCAGGGCGTGCACGTCGGCCATGAACTCGGCCATCTGGTCCTTGGCGCTCTGCGGCGGCACGTCGCGCCCGTCGGTGAAGGCGTGGATCTCGACCGGGACGCCCTCATGCGACAGCACGCCGGCCAGCGCCGCGATGTGGTCCTGGTGCGAATGCACGCCGCCCGGCGACAGCAGGCCGAGGATGTGGCAGCGCCCGCCGGAGGCCAGCAGGGCCTTGGCGAGGTCGTTCAGGGCGGCGTTGCGCTCCAGCTCGCCCTCGACGATGGCGTGGTCGATCATCACCAGATCCTGGCGGACGACGCGGCCGGCGCCCAGATTCATGTGACCGACCTCGGAGTTGCCCATCTGGCCCTTGGGCAGGCCGACCTCCTCCTCGCTGGCTTCCAGGAAGGCGTGCGGCTCCGACGACCACAGCCGGTCCCAGTTGGGCGTGTTGCCCTGGGCGATGGCGTTGTCCTCGCGCTCCTCGCGGTAGCCCCAGCCGTCCAGGATGCACAGCACCACGGGTCGGGGACGATTGGTCTCGGTCATCACGCTCCTCATACGCCGGTCACGGTCGGGTTGCGGGTCTCGGTCGATGTTTTTGGCGCCGCTGCTTCTTACGCGCAATGCGCCTTGGGCCGGATCAGAAAATGGCACGCCTGCTCACCCGCACAATGGGAGTCATGCGCGGTGATAGGGGTGTCCGGCCAGAATCTGCTGGGCACGGTAGATTTGCTCCGCCAACATGCCTCGCACCAGCATATGCGGCCATGTCATGGCGCCCAAGGCCAAAAGGAAATCGGCGCGCGCCCGCACGGCGTAGCCGTGGCCGTCGGCCCCGCCGATCAGAAAGGCGATGTCGCCCGCCCCCTGGTCCCGCCAGCCGCCGATCTTCGCGGCGAAGGCTTCGCTGGTGATGGTCTTGCCGCGCTCGTCCAGGGCCACCACGATGGCCCCGGCGGGGATGGCGGCCAGAAGCAGTTCCGCCTCCTGCCGCTTCAGCTCGTCGGAGGCGAGGCGCTTCTTCACCTCGACCTCGCGCAGCGTCAGCGGCCAGGACAGGCGGCCCGCATACTCGTCGTAAAGGTCGCGCGCCGGACCGGTCCGTGACCGCCCCACGGCGGCAAGCCACAGACGCATCGGTCCGGCTCCCTCTTCCTGTCGTCCGTCGTCCGCGGGGCCGTCAGGCGCTCATGCGCTCGGCGGAGGGCCGCGGCGTCTCCAGACCCCACATCTTCTCGATGTTGTAGAAGGTCCGGACTTCCGGGCGGAACAGGTGGATGATGACGTCCCCGGCATCGACCAGCACCCAGTCGCACTGGCCCAGGCCCTCGACCTCGACGCCGCGCAGGCCGGCCTGCTTCAGCCGGTCGGCCAGCTTCACGGCCATGGCGGCGATGTGCCGGGTGTTGCGGCCCGACGCCACGATCATGTAGTCGGCGATGCTGGTCTTGCCGGCAAGGTCGATGACGACGACGTCTTCGGCCTGATCGTCGTCCAGGGACTTCTCGACGAGCGCCTTCAGTTCGTCCGGCTGGGGAACGGGAACGGGCGCGGGCCGCACAACGGGCGCGGCCGGTTCGATGAACGTGTTGATGGTACCCACCTCGCGATACAGGGTCACGACCCGCGGGCGCGTGCCCGGCGGATCGCCGTCGCCGAAGCCGGATGCAGCGGGTTGCGGAGGAAAATCCAGGCCGGTGTTTCGGAACCGGCCAACCCCTTGGCCCTGTGCATGCTCACCCGGCGACGGGCATAGCGCTGAGCGGCTATGCCACCAAGCGCTCCTATAGAATAAGTTGGACGGGCGAGAACTGCAACCGGCACCAGCCGGAAGATCCGCGTCCAATGCCGCCAGCGGGGGATTTGCCGAAGATTGTCCGCCCCCATCAGCCAGACGAAGCGCGTTTTCGGGAAGCGCCGCGTCAGTTCCGCCAGCGTGTCGGCGGTGTAGCGGGTGCCAAGCTCCCGCTCGATGGCGGTGATCCGGATGGCCGGATGGCGGGCGGTGCGCCGGGCCTCCTCCAGCCGCTCGGCCAGCGGCGCCATGCCCCGCACCGGCTTCAGCGGGTTCTGCGGGCTGACCAGCCACCACACCTGGTCGAGCCCCAGCGCCTTCAGCGCGTACAGGCTGATGTGCCGGTGCCCCGCGTGGGCCGGGTTGAAGGACCCGCCGAGCAGCCCGACGCGCAGGCCGGCGTGGAGCGGGCCGGAGTAGCGGTGGGGGGATGTCGCCATGGTTGCCCCCACCCTAACCCTCCCCCGCTGCGCAGGGGAGGGAACCGGCTCCTCCCCCTGCGAAGCCGGGGGAGGCTGGGAGGGGGGGCTCGTGGAGGGGGGCTTACGGCCGCGTCTGGCCATCGCCGCGCACGACGTACTTGTAGCTGGTGAGCTGTTCCGCCCCCACCGGGCCGCGGGCGTGGAACTTGTCGGTGGAGATGCCGATCTCCGCCCCCATGCCGAACTCGCCGCCGTCGGCGAACTGGGTGCTGGCGTTCCACAGCACGATGCCGCTGTCGATGCGCTGGAGGAAACGCTCCGCCGCCGCCGGGTCCTCGGTCACGATGGCGTCGGTGTGGTGGGAGCCGTGGCGGTTGATGTGCTCGATGGCCCCATCCACCCCGTCCACCACGCCGCAGGCGATGATGGCGTCCAGATACTCGGTGTCCCAGTCCTCCGCCGTCACCGGGGTCACGCGCGGGTCGGCGGTGCGGGCGGCCTCGTCGCCGCGGACGGCGCAGCCGGCGTCCAGCAGGTCCTTCACCAGCACCGGCAGGACGGCATCGGCGATCCGGCGGTCCACCAGAAGCGTTTCGGCGGCGCCGCAGATCGAGGTGCGGCGCATCTTGGCGTTCATCACCACCTTGCGCGCCTTCTCCAGCTCGGCCCCGGCATCGACATAGACGGTGTTGTTGCCGTCCAGATGCTTGATGACCGGGATGCGGCTCTCCTCGGCGATGCGCTGGATCAGCGATTTGCCGCCGCGCGGGACGATCACGTCGATGAAGTCGCGCATGGTCAGCATGTGGCCGACCGCCGCCCGGTCCGTGGTGGGGACGAGCTGGACGGCGGCCTCCGGCAGGCCGGCGGCGCGCAAGCCATCGGCCAAGCAGGCGGCGATGGCGCGCGAGGAGCGGATGCTTTCCGACCCGCCACGCAGGATCGCCGCGTTGCCCGACTTCAGGCAGAGGCCGCCGGCGTCGGCGGTCACGTTGGGGCGGCTCTCATAGATGATGCCGATCACGCCCAGCGGCACGCGCACGCGCTGGATGGCCAGCCCGTTGGGGCGGGTCCATTCGGCGATGACGCCGCCGATGGGGTCGGGAAAGTCGGCGATGTCCTCCAGCCCCTTGGCCATCGCCTCGATGCGGGCGTCGTTCAGGGCCAAGCGTTCGATCATGGGACCGGTGAGGCCACGCTCCTTGGCCGCCGCCACATCCTCGTCGTTGGCCGCCTGGATCTCCGCCTTGCGGGCGCGGATCGCGGCGGCTGCGGCTCTCAATGCCTGATCCTTCGACGGGCTCGGCACGGTCGCCAGCTCCGCCGCGGCGGCGCGGGCGGCGCGGCCGAGGGCGAGCATCTGATCGTGCAGGGCGTCGGTGGTCTCAAGCAGGGCGGACATCGGTCTCACTCCAGTGGCGCGTGCCAATTGAAAAGGGGCGGAACCATAGCCGATCCCGCGCTCCCGCGGAAGCCATGCCGGCTAAGCCGAAAAGCCGAGCGGAATACTCAACATTCAGTCTGGGCCGCGGATTGTTGCGTGGCTAGCGTTCCTTCATGCGACATCGGTGAGGGAGCCTTTCATGAACGGGCTGGTCCGCCGCGGCATCGCCGTGGCCGTCGTGCTGTTGTGCCTGGGCGGAGCGGCGCGGGCCGAGACGCCCCTGGAACGGGGCCGCGCCCTGGTCAACGGGATCGTCGCCTGCGGCAACTGCCACACGCCGCAGGGGCCGGGCGGTCCGGTGGCGGGAATGGAGATGGCCGGCGGCACGCCCTTCGTGGAGGAGCCCTTCACCGCCTACGCCTCCAACATCACGCCGGACCCGGAGACGGGGATCGGGCGCTGGACCGACGCGCAACTGATCGCCGCCATCCGCGAGGGGAAACGCCCCGACGGCAGTTTGATCGGCCCGCCGATGCCCTTCGGCTTCTACCGCGGCCTGTCGGACGGCGACCTGCGCGCCATCGTCGCCTATTTGCGCAGCCTTCCGCCGGTGCGGCATTCCGTCCCGAAATCCGAGTACCGCATGGCGCTGCCCGCCGCCTACGGCCCGCCGGTCGGCGCGGTGGCAGAGGTGCCGCGTACGGACCCGGTGGCGTACGGCGCGTACATGGCCGGGCCGCTCGGCCATTGCATGGAATGCCACACGCCGATGCTGCCGGACGGCCGGCTCGACATGACCCGCGCGGGCGTGGGCGGGCGGGCCTTCGTGGGGCCATGGGGCACCGCCCTGTCCCGCAACATCACGCAGGACAAGGAGCACGGGCTGGGCGCCTGGACCGATGCGCAGATCCGCACCGCCATCACCGAGGGTGTACGTCCCGACGGCAGCCGGCTGAGCCCGCCCATGGCCTATCACTATTACCGGAGCATGGACGACGGTGAGTTGGGCGCCCTGGTTGCCTACCTCCGTACGCTTCCGCCGACCCGCTAGACTCCACCTTTTGAGCGTGAAATTCCGCACCGCCGAAAACGCAGTACCGTAAGCCTCGCCGAAAAGGCATAGTCCGCGGGCCTTTTTCCTGCCTCCGGACCGTGCTTCCCCATGCTGACCTTGCTGCTGATCGTTTCCGCCTTCTTTGCGGGCGTGCTCAACGCCGTGGCCGGTGGCGGCAGCTTCCTGACCTTCCCCGCGCTCGTCATGGCCGGGGTGCCGCCGCTGAACGCCAACGCGACCAGCACCGTGGCGGTGTCGCCCGGCGCGCTGGCCAGCGCCTACGGCTACCGACGGGAACTGGGCCGGATCAAGGAGGTCAACCTGCCGGCCTTCCTGGGGGTCAGCCTGGTCGGCGGCCTGCTGGGCGCCTTGCTTCTGCTGTGGACGCCGCAGCGGGTCTTCGAGGAGATCATCCCCTGGCTGCTGCTGTTCGCGACGGTGCTGTTCGCCTTCGGCCCGAAGGTGTCGGCCTACATCCGCCGCAACTTCAAGGTCGGGCACAACGCGGTGCTGATCGTGCAGTTCTTCATCGCCATCTACGGCGGCTATTTCGGCGGGGGGATCGGCATCCTGATCCTGGCGACCCTGGGCGTCTTCGGCCTGACCGACCTGCACGCGATGAACGGGCTGAAGGCTCTGGTGTCCGGCTGCCTGAACGCGGTGGCGGTGGTGGCCTTCGTCTTCGGCGGCGCTGTCTATTGGAACGAGGCGCTGATCATGCTGGTCGCCGCCATGGCCGGCGGCTACGCCGGGGCCGCCGTGGCCCGCCACATCCCGCCGCCGATCCTGCGCAAGTTCGTGATCGCGGTGGGCGTGGCGATGACGGTCTATTTCTTCTTCACGAAGGGGTGAGGGCTGGGACGGGCGGCGGTCAATCCGCCGCCATGCGCTCCGCAAGGCCGCAGAGCGCGTCCCAATCCAGCGCCGCCGGGTCCTCCACCACGTGGTCGGCGGCTTCGAACAGCAGGTCGGCGTGCTGGGGCCAGGCGATGGTCAGCATGCCGGCGGCCTTGGCGGAGCGGGCGCCGGTCGGGCTGTCCTCGATCACCGCGCAGGCCGCGGGCGGCACGCCCAGCCGGGAGGCGGCGGCCAGATAGGGTTCCGGGTCCGGCTTGCCCTTGGTCACGTCGTCACGGCTGAGGCCGAACAGGAAATGCGGGCTGCCGATGTGGCGCAGGTTCGCCTCCACCACCCGGCGCCCGCTGTTCGACACGCAGGCTTGAAAAAGCCCCCGCGTGGCGAAGGCATCCACCAGCGCCAGGGCGCCGGCCCGCGCCTCCACCTCGGCGATGCGCTCCAGATACAGGTCGGTGATGGCGTCCGCCCATTCGCGGAAGGTCAGGGCCATGGGGCGGGCGGCGTGCAGCCGTGCGTAGAGATCCGGAAATGCGATGCCCAGCGTGGCCGCGTAGTCCGTTTCGGACATCGCGTGGCCGTGCAGACGGCAGACCGCGATGGTGGCGCGCTGGTGCCAGGGCTCGCTGTCCAGCAGCGTGCCGTCGATGTCCCACAGGATGGCCTGAAGGGGCGGGCGGGCCAGGGCCGAACCGCTCACCGCACCACCAGATCGTCGCGGTGGATCATCTCGTCGCGGCCCCGGTAGCCGAGGATCTCCTCGATCTCGTGGCTCTTGCGGCCGGCGATGCGACGGGCGTCCTCGGCGGCGTAGGCGGTCAGGCCGCGCGCCACCTCGCGCCCGTCCGGCGCCTTCACCACCACGATGTCGCCGCGCTCGAAATCGCCGTCCACGGCGCGCACGCCGGCGGGCAGCAGGCTGGCCCCCTTGGCGAGCGCCGTCAGCGCCCCCGCGTCCACGGTCAGCGCGCCCTGGGCGTTCAGGTTGCCGCCGATCCACGCCTTGCGGGCGGAGGAGGGGGAGGCCGCGGGGAGGAACCAGGTGCACAGCGCGCCGCCCTGCTCGGGCCGCCGCTCCAGCGCCGCCAGCGGGTTCATGCGCTTGCCCTTGGCGATGACCATGCGGCAGCCGGCGGCCAGGGCCACGCGCGCCGCCACGATCTTGGTCACCATGCCGCCGGAGCTGTAGCCGGGCGGCGGCTCCCCCGCCATGTTCTCGATGGCGGAGGTGAGTTCCTGAACGACCGGGATGTGCTGCGCCGCCGGGTCCTTGCGCGGGTCGGCGGTGTAGAGGCCGTCGATGTCCGACAGCAGGACCAGCGTGTCGGCGCTGATCATCTGGGCGACGCGGGCGGCCAGACGGTCGTTGTCGCCGAAGCGGATTTCCGACGTGGCGACCGTGTCGTTCTCGTTGATGACCGGGACGGCCCCCAGCTTCAGCAGCGTGTCGATGGTGGCGCGCCCGTTCAGGTGGCGGCGGCGCTCCTCCGTGTCCTCCAGGGTCACCAGGACCTGGGCGACGGTCAGGCCGTGGCGGGCCAGTGTCTCCTGATAGGCGGCGGCCAGCCGGATTTGTCCGGTCGCGGCGGCAGCCTGCTTCTCCTCCAGCCGCAGCGGGCGCCCGACGAGTCCGAGATGCTCCCGTCCGCAGGCGACGGCGCCGGAGGTGACGATCACCACCTCCTGCCCGCGTTTGCGGCAGGCGGCCACGTCGTCGGCCAGCGCGTCCAGCCAGTCGCGGCGAACCTGTCCGGTCGCGCCGTCCACCAGCAGGGCGGAGCCGATCTTGACGACCAGCCGCCGCGCGTCGAGCAGGGTGGGAAGCAGGGAGGTATCAGCCCTTGGGGTTGCCGCCGTGGTGGTCGCCGTCATCGTCGCCTTCATCGTCCCAATCGCCATCACCCGAGTCGCCATCATCCGAGCCGTCATCGTCCGACTCTTCAGGGAGATCGTCGTACTCGCCCGTCTCCTCGTTCCAGCCCGCATACTCGTCGTCCATCTTCTGGCCGACCGGGGCCCGGGGGATGGAGCGGGTGGCGGGGGCGTGGATGACGTCGGGCTCCTCTTCCTTGGACTCTTTGATGAGCGTGAGCAAGCGGTAAAGCACGGCCTGCACGCCCTGGCCGGTGGCGCCGGACAGAACCATCACCTCCGCGCCCGACGCCGCCTCCAGCGCCGCCTTCTTCTCTTCGACCTCCTCGTCCAGCAGGGCGTCGGCCTTGTTCAGGCCGATGATCTCCGGCTTGTCGGCGAGGTTGCCGCCATAGGCGATCAGCTCGTTGCGGATGGTGGTGTAGGAGTGCACCACGTCCTCCGCCGTGCCGTCGATCAGGTGGAGCAGCACGCGGGTGCGCTCCACATGGCCGAGGAAGCGGTCGCCCAGCCCGTGCCCCTCGTGCGCGCCTTCGATCAGGCCGGGGATGTCGGCGATGACGAATTCCTCGTCGCCCGCGCGGACGACCCCCAGGTTGGGGGCCAGCGTGGTGAAGGGATAGTCGGCGATCTTCGGCTTCGCCGCCGTGGTCGCGGCCAGGAAGGTGGACTTGCCGGCGTTGGGCAGGCCCAGCAGGCCGGCGTCGGCGATCAGCTTCAGCCGCAGCCAGACCCAGCGCTCCTCGCCCGGCCAGCCGGGATGGGCCTTGCGCGGGGCGCGGTTGGTCGGGGTTTTGTAATAGGCGTTGCCGAAACCGCCGTCGCCGCCCTTCAGGAAGACGACGCGCTGGCCGGGCTCCGTCAGGTCAAGCAGCACGGTCTCCTGATCCTCGTCCAGGATCTGGGTGCCGACCGGCACGCGCAGGACCACGTCGTTGCCCTTGGCGCCGTTGCGGTTGGCGCCCATGCCGTGGTTGCCGCGCTGCGCCTTGAAATGCTGCTTGTAGCGGTAGTCGATCAGCGTGTTCAGGCCGTCCACGACCTCCAGCACGACGTCGCCGCCGCGGCCTCCGGTGCCGCCGTCCGGTCCGCCATACTCGATGAACTTCTCGCGGCGGAAGGCGATGGCGCCGGGGCCGCCGTCGCCGCTTTTCAGAAACACCTTGGCTTGATCGAGGAACTTCATCGGGGGACCGTGCCGGCCATTCTACCGTTTGCGCACCGTCCTCCAACCGTGGAAGGGGGCGGTGACCACACCATCAACAAAAGATGGCAACAAAAGAAAATCGGGGGCCGGTTGCCCGGACCCCCGATTTATCCGCTTACACCGTACGGGCCGGACGAGATTACTCGGCCGCGACCGCCGGGACCTCCACCGCCTCGATGGCGACGTAGGTGCGCCCCTGGGCGCTGTGCTTGAAGGCCACCACGCCGTCCGTCTTGGCGAACAGGGTGTGGTCCTTGCCGATGCCGACGTTCTCACCGGGGTGGAACTTCGTGCCGCGCTGGCGGACGATGATGTTGCCGGCGACGACGTTCTCGCCACCGAAGCGCTTCACGCCGAGGCGGCGGCCAGCGGAGTCGCGACCGTTGCGCGAGGAGCCGCCTGCTTTTTTATGGGCCATGGGGAGTTACTCCTGTGACTGGTCGGCGGCCGTTCAGGCGGCGCCGTTGATCCCGGTGATGCGCAGGACGGTCAGGTCCTGGCGGTGGCCGTTCTTACGGCGGTAGTTCTGGCGGCGCTTCTTCTTGAAGACGATGATCTTCGGACCGCGATCCTGGGCGACGACCTCGGCGGTCACGGCGGCGCCAGCCACCGTCGGGGTGCCCACGGTGGCGCTGCCGCCGTCGCTGACCATCAGCACGTCGTTGAGCGTGATGGAAGCGCCAGCCTCGGCCTCGAGCTTCTCAACGCGGATCACGTCGCCATTGGCGACCTTGTACTGCTTGCCGCCGGTGCGGATCACTGCAAACATCGTCGTCACTGCCTATCTCAAAACAAACAGAGGGCCGCTCGCCCACCGTTTGAGGTGCAAGCCCGTTCGTGAGAGCGGGGATTTAACCGATGGGCCACCGGGAGTCAACAGGGATGGTGGCATTTTCGCGTTCATTTTCCTGCAAACAAGGGCTTGCATCGCCCAAGGCTTTTGGGTAGGTTCCGCGCCACCCCGGAAACGGGGCAGCGGATGGGTGGCAGAGCGGTTGAATGCACCGCACTCGAAATGCGGCATACCCGCAAGGGTATCGGGAGTTCGAATCTCCCCCCATCCGCCACTCTCTTTCGAGCGAACGCTCATGAAAAAGCCTTCCCAGCCGGGGAGGCTTTTTCGTTTCCGCCTTCAGGTGTTCTTGATCATCGCCAGCGCCGCCTCGAACAGGGCGCTGCCCGGCTCGGCGAAGCGGTCCACCACGCTGAAATGGTTGGCGCCCGGCTCCACAATCTCCCGCACCGCGTTGCCCTGCGCGGCCCAGGCCAGGGCGTAGTCGGCCTGCTGGCGGTGCATCGCGTCGGTCTCGTCGCCGCCCAGCGCCGGCATCAGCAGCGGGGCGGGGGCGGGAACGGCATGGATCGGGCTCAGCCGCCGCGCCGAGTCGGGATCGAGCCGCAATTGCTCGTTCACCTCGAAGCCCAGCAGCGGCTCCAGGTCGTAGAGGCCGCTGATCGGAATGCCGCCGGCCACGCGCTCGCGGTTCTCCGACACCAGCTTCGCCGTCAGGTGACCGCCCGCCGAATGGCCGGACACCACCACCCGGCGCGGATCGCCGCCGAAGCCCGCCGCGTTGGCGAACACCCAGTCCAGCCCGGCCTGGGCATGGCCGCACAGCGCGTCCATCGTCACGTCCGGGCACAGGCCGTAGCCGAGCAGCACCACCGCCACCCCGCGCTCCACATAAGGGGCGGCGATGAAGGAATGCAGATCCTTCGACAGGGCCCGCCAGTAGCCGCCATGGATGAAGACCAGCACCGGCGCGCCCTCCCCGGCGGGGAAGACGTCCGCGCGCTGGCGCGGGTGCGGGCCGGTCGGGACGTCGTACCGTCCGCCGAGCCGGGCGCGCACCGCCTCGCTCTCCGCCTGCCAGCGGGCGAAATAGGCGGGGTGCTCCGGTATCAGCTTGCGGAAATTGTACTGGCGATCGATCTCGGCGGCGGTCATGCCGCCATGGAGAGGGTCAGACGCCAAGATAGCGCTCCTTCAGGGTGGGGTCGGCCAGCAGGGCGGCGGTGTTGCCGGACCACACCAGCCGCCCTTTCTCGATGACGTGATGGCGGTCGGCGAATCGCGCCAGAGCGGCGACGTTCTTGTCCACCACCAGGATCGCCTGCCCCTCGCCCTTCAGGCGGGCGAGGCAGTCCCAGATCTCCTGGCGGACCAGCGGGGCCAGCCCCTCCGTCGCCTCGTCGAGGATCAGCAGCTTGGGGTTGGTCATCAGGGCGCGCCCGACGGCGAGCATCTGCTGCTCCCCGCCCGACAGGTTGCGGGCGAGGTTGCCGGCGCGCTCGGCCAGCCGCGGGAACAGGGCGTGGACCCGTTCCACCGTCCAGGGATCGCGCCGTCCGAAACGGTTGGCGGCGGTGGCGATCAGGTTCTCGCGCACGGTCAGGGTGGGGAAGACCTGCCGCCCCTCCGGCACGAGGGCGATGCCGGCCCGCGCGATGCGGTGCGGCGGACGGCCCGCGATCTCCGTGCCCTCGAACGTGATCGACCCGCCGGTCGGCGTCACGAGGCCCATGATGGCCTTGATGGTCGTGGTCTTGCCCATGCCGTTGCGGCCCATCAGCGTCACCGCCTCCCCCGCATCGACGGAGAGGTCCATGCCGAACAGGGCCTGGCTGCTGCCGTAGGCGGCGGTCAGGTTGGCGACGCGCAGCATCACGCCACCTCCATCTCGTCGCCCAGATAAGCCTCGCGCACCGCCGGGTCGTTGCGGATCTGCGCCGGGGTGCCGCTGGCGAGGTCCTTGCCGCGCACCAGAACGGTGATGCGGTCGGCCAGCGCGAACACCGCGTCCATGTCGTGCTCCACCAGCAGGATCGTCACGCCGCCCTTCAACTCCTGCAGAAGCTCCACCATGCGGGCGGAGTCCTCCGGCCCCATGCCGGCCATCGGCTCGTCCAGCAGGAGCAGCCTCGGGCCGGTCGCCAGGGCCATGGCCAGTTCCAATTGCCGCTTTTCGCCATGGGCCAGCGCGTCGGCGCGGGTGTCCGCCCGCGCGCCGAGGCCCACCCGCTCCAGCACCGCGCGGGCGGGGTCGGCCAGCCGGCGGTCGCGCCCGGCGTCGCGCCAGAAGCGGAAGCTGTGCCCGGCGTGGGCCTGCACCGCCAGCGCCACGTTGTCGAGCGCCGTGAAGCTGGGAAAGATCGAGGTGATCTGGAAGCTGCGCGCCAGACCGCGCCGCGCCCGCTTGTGCACCGGCAGCCGGGTCACGTCGCGCCCGTCGAACAGGATGGTGCCCGAATCGGGCGTCAGCTCTCCCGACAACTGGCCGATCAGGGTGGTCTTGCCGGCGCCGTTCGGGCCGATCAGGGCGTGAAGCTCCCCCTCCGCCACCGAGAGCGAGAGGCCGTCGGTGGCGGCCAGCCCGCCGAAGCGCTTGACCAGCGAGTCGGTGCTGAGCAGGGGGCGGCTCAGCAGGGGGCGGCTCATGGGCGCCTCCCGGCGACGACGCCCCACAGGCCCTTGCGGGCGTACAGCACCAGAAGGATCAGCACCGGTCCGAGAACGATCTTCCAGTGCTCGCCCAGCCCGGCGTGGGCGAGGTCCATCAGCTCCGGCACGAACTCCTCCAGCAGGAGCAGGGCGGCGGCGCCCAGCACCGGGCCGATCAGCGTTCCGATGCCGCCCAGCACGACCATCACGATCAGGTCGCCCGAGCGGCTCCAATGCAGATATTGCGGGCCGACGAACATCGTCGCGTTGGCGAGCAGCGCCCCGGCCAGCCCGGCCAAGGCTCCGGCGATGACGAAGGCGGCCAGCTTGTAGCGGGTGACCGGATAGCCGAGCGCGGCCATCCGCCGCTCGTTGTCCTTGGCGCCACGGATCACCCGCCCGAAGCGGGAGTTGACCAGCCGCCAGCCCAGGACCAGCGCCGCCACCAGAAGCCCCAGAACCACGTAATAGAAGGTGGTGTGGTCGGCGATGTTCAGCGGGGCGGGCAGGGTCGAGCGGCTCCACAGCGCGATGCCGTCGTCCCCGCCGTAAGCCTTCAGCCCGGTCATCAGGTAGAAGAGCATCTGGGCGAAGGCCAGCGTGATCATGATGAAGGGCACGCCGCTGGTGCGCAGCGAGATCGCCCCCACCGGAAGCGCCGCCAGCGCCCCCGCCAGCATGGCCAGCGGCCAGACGACCAGCCCGTTCACCGTGCCGGGCAGCCCGAACAGGGTGGATCCGTCCGACTGGTGGGCGAACAGGATGCCGACGACATAGCCGCCGATGCCGACGAAGGCCGCGTGGCCGAAGCTGACCATCCCGCCGAATCCCAGGATCAGGTCCAGGCTGACCGCGGCCAGGGCGAAGACCAGGATGCGCGTCGCCAGCCGCACGTAGAAGGGCTCCCCCATCCAGGCGGCGACGGTCGGCAGGGCCAGCGCCACGGCCAGAAGGATCAGCAGGGCGATGCGGGGGCGGGTGAGCAGGGCGGTGCGGGGCGCTGTCGGGGGCATGGAGGGCCGGAAAGGGGGGCGGGCAACCAATGGGCGTGCCCGTCTTTTCGCACAGATGGGCGGGCTTGAACACAAAAGGTCGCGCCGGCCCGCTCCGTGGTCCTCCCGCCGTCTATCCCCAGGGGGTGTCGTGGGGCCGCCGCCGCTTCGACCGCTGGAGAAGCTGGCGTTCGGTGCAGCGCTTCATGTGCTCCGGCACCTCCGAATCCTCGCCGACGACGGGACCGCTCAGATAGGCGGCGCCCGCCGCCTCCGCGGCTTCCAGCTCCACCGAGCTGCGGACGCCGTCCACATAGGCGAACATGCCGAACTTGCGCGGGCCGGGGCAGAAGGTCTGCACCCGTTCCAGGATGCGCGTCTCCTCCTCCCGCCCGTCCAGCCGCAGCCCGACGCCCTTGATGCCCGCGGTGGCGTAGACGGACAGGTCGCCCGCGTCGTCGTGCAGGATGACCATGGCGGCGCGGGCGAAGGGGCGCAGCATCGCCACGATCTCGGCCAGCCGGCCATAGGGAACGCCCGCCGGCAGCCCGTCCAGCTCGAAGGCCAGGAAGGGCATCAGGACGCGCGGGATCATCCGGCATGCCTGGATGTACTCCCGCCGCCGCCGGCTGGAGGCGAGCGTGCCGAAATGCACGGGAATGGTCTGGGCGTAGCGGAATTTGTTGGCGTACAGCTCGTTGTAGGTGCTCACCGCAAGGCTCAGCGTCTCCATGTCCAGGTCGAAGACGGCTTCCTCGCGCTCCGGGGCGAAGGCGTCCATGCAGTTCAGGGTGCGGGCGGTGTCCGCGTCGGTGCGGCAGCAATAGGTGGACACCACCTTGTGCTTCACGTCGAACACCGGGCGGAACAGCACCTTGGGCCGAAGCTGCGGCGTGATGGTGTCCGCCGGCATCTCGGTCCGGGGCGGGCGCCGCGCCTCCGCCGCCGGGGCGGGAATGGGGGCGTCCGCCGGCGGGGGGAAGACCGCCGCGCCCTCCGGCCCGTGGGCCGCGTCCTGAAGCAGGTCGGCCAGCCGCGCGGTGTCCAGGGCGACCCCGCCGCCGATGTCCACCACCGCGGTCTTGACGGTGATGCGCCGGGTGTCGGCGTGGCCCAGCAGCGCCTGGTGCAGGCTTTCCACCACCTTGCTGCACAGAAGCTGCGCCGACTTCCGGTCAGCCTGGGCGAACACGATGATGTAGTGGTCCTCGCCGTAGCGGAACCAGACGTCGCGCGGCGACAGCACCTTCTTGAGCAGCCGCTCGGTGTAGACGTGCACGCGCTCCTTCACGCTGCTCCAGCGCTCGCCCAGCTCCTCCCGGATCTCCTCAAGACCGATCAGGTGGACCGAGCCGGCGGTCACCGCCCGGTTGCGCAGAAGGATCTGGCGGGCGCGTTCCTTGAAGGACTCGTCGATGGATTGGACGGGGGACGGCGCAGAGTCGCCGCAATGTTCCGGGACGATGCCGTCCCGACCGGATGGGGTGTGCATGAACATGATCGAGCCTCCCTTTCCGGTTGTGTGGGGAGCGCAACTCCAAAGGCAGGGCAGCCGCCTGAAGATGGGTGTGAAGATTGTCGGTTCGGCCGCAGAATCAGGATGATCCTTTCGCTCTTGCCAATGCGTTAACGAATTCAAGCTTGTGGCGCTTGCTGACGTTCTATGCGTTCGGTCGCATGGTTTCGCCGGTTGACCATGCCGGGCGGGTGGTACTATGCCGTGCCGCCGATCCCGGGTCGGGAGCATGAGCATGAGGGAGCAAGGACGCATGCCGAACGGAAGGAACGCGGTGGTGCTGGTCAGCGGCGGGCTGGACTCCACCACGGTGCTGGCGATCGCCAGGGAGCAGGGCTACCGGCTGAACGCGCTGAGCTTCCGCTACGGCCAGCGCCACGCGGTGGAGTTGGAGGCGGCGAGGCGCGTCGCCGCGGCCATGGCGGTGGACCGCCACGTCATCGCCGACATCGACCTGCGGGCCTTCGGCGGCTCCGCCCTGACCGACGCCATCGACGTGCCCAAGCACGCCAGCGCCGCGGATCTGGGGGCGGGCATCCCCGTCACCTACGTGCCGGCGCGCAACACGGTGTTCCTGTCCTTCGCGCTGGCCTGGGCGGAGACGCTGAACGCGTCGGACATCTTCATCGGGGTGAACGCGCTGGACTATTCCGGTTACCCGGACTGCCGCCCCGAATACATCGCCGCCTTCGAGACCATGGCGAACCTCGCCACCAAGGCGGGGGTCGAGGGGACCAGCCGGTTCAAGATCCACGCGCCGCTGATGACGCTCGACAAGGCGGGCATCATCCGCCGCGGGCTGGAACTGGGGGTGGACTACGGCCTGACCCACTCCTGCTACGACCCGGCGCCGGACGGCACGGCCTGCGGGTCCTGCGACAGTTGCCTGCTGCGGCTGAAGGGCTTTTCGGAGGCGGGGCTGGCCGATCCGGTGGCCTACGGGCGGCGGTAAGGTTCTCCGGGATTCTCGGCGGGCAACAGGGTCTTCACGGATTGCACGGATTTCGACACGGATTTCACGGATTTTTCCTATGCGTGCCCAGCGCGTGCCTGCTCGTTCAGCGTGCGCTGGGCACGCTCAAGAAGAAATCCGTGTCATCCGTGCTTAAATCCGTGTCATCCGTGTGAATTCTGCTGTCTGCCGAGAATCCCGTCCCTCAATGCGCCGGGAACAGCCCCTTGGGCTTGATCGCCAGCACCACCGCCATCAGCACGTAGATCGCCATGGAGGCGAGCGCGGCCCCCGCGGCGCTGGCGTTGGCCGCGTCCATCACCAGACGGAAGGCGGCGGGCAGCAGGGCGCGGCCCAGCGTGTCCACCATGCCGACCAGCAGGGCGCCGGCCAGCGCCCCGCGGATCGACCCGATGCCGCCGATCACGATGACCACGAAGGTCAGGATCAGGATCTGCTCGCCCATGCCGACCTGAACGGCCAGCACCGGCCCGGCCATGGCGCCGGCCAGCCCGGCCAGCCCGCAGCCCAGCGCGAAGACCAGCCCGAACAGCAGCCGGACGTCCACCCCCAGCGCCATCACCATCTCGCGGTTGGTGGCGCCGGCCCGGATCAGCATGCCGACCCGCGTGCGGGCGATCAGCAGCCACAGGAACACCGCCACCGCGATGCCCACGGCCAGGATCGCCAGCCGGAAGGCCGGGTATTTCAGCCCGAACAGGTCCACCGTCCCGGCCAGCGCCGCGGGCGGGTTCAGGAAGATGGGCACCGGGCCGAAGACGATCTTCACCAGCTCGTTGAAGAACAGGATCAGCCCGAAGGTCGCCAGCACCTGATCGAGGTGGTCGCGGCGGTAGAGCGTGCGCAGCGCCACCGCCTCCACGGCCAGCCCCAGAAGCGCCGTCAGCAGCACCGCCGCCGCCAGCGCCAGCGGGAAGCTGCCCAGCACCGGCACCAGCGCCGCCGTCAGGTAGGCGCCGACCATGTAGAAGGTGCCGTGGGCGAGGTTGATGAGGTCCATGATGCCGAAGACGAGCGTCAGCCCGGCGGCCATCAGGAACAGCATCACCCCGAGCTGAAGCCCGTTCAGCCCCTGTTCGGCGAGGAGGAGCGCGTCCATGCCCCGGTTCCCGGCGTCAGGCTCACTTCATCGGGCAGTCTTTGACGTAGGCGTCGGCGTGGTTGGTGAAGACCGTGGCGACGGTCCTGTTGGTCACCGCACCGTCCGCAGCCTTCACCACCTCGCGCAGGTAGATGTTGTGGATCGGGTAGTGGTTGGTGTTGAAGGCCACCTCGCCGCGCAGGCTCTGCAGCTTGGCGGAGGCCAGGGCGCCGCGCAGCTTGTCCTTGTCCTTCAGGTCGCCGCCGACCGCCTTCACCGCCGTGTCGATCAGCAGCGCCGTGTCATAGCCCTGGGCCGCGTACATGGAGGGGATGCGCCCGAACTTGGCCTTGAAGTCGGCGACGAACTTCCTGTTGGCGGCGTTGTCGAGGTCGGGGCTCCACTGCGCGGAGTTCTTGACGCCGAGGGCGGACTCGCCGACCGCCGCCAGGATGTCCTGGTCGAAGGAGAAGCCGGGACCGAACAGCGGCACAGCCCCCTTCAGCCCGGCCTGCTCATACTGCTTGATGAAGTTGATGCCCATGCCGCCGGGGTAGAAGACGTAGACGGCGTCCGGCGCCGCGGCCTTGAGCTGCGCCAGCTCCGCCGCGTAGTCGAGCTGCCCGACCTGGGTGTAGACCTCGCCCGCGACGTCGCCCTTGTAATAGCGCTTGAAGCCGGCCAGACCGTCCTTGCCCGCCGGGTAATTGGGGGCCATCAGATAGACCTTCTTGAAGCCCTGGTCCTGGACATGCTTGCCCACGGCCTCGTGGATCTGGTCGTTCTGGTAGGCGGCGTTGAAGAAGTACGGGTTGCACTGCGCGCCCGCGAGCTGCGACGGGCCGGCGTTCGGGCTGATGAAGAAGGTCTGCCCGCCGGCCAGCGTCGGCAGCATGGCCAGCGCGAGGTTCGACCAGACCACGCCGGTCACCACCTGCACGCGGTCGCGCTCCACCATGCGGTTGGCGAGGCCCACGGCGACGTCCGGCTTCTGCTGGTCGTCGGCCTCGATCACCTGGGTGTCCTGACCGCCCAGCTTGCCGCCCGCATGCTCCACCGCCAGCGCGAAGCCGTCGCGGATGTCGATGCCCAGCCCGGCGCCGGGGCCGGACAGGGTGGTGATCATGCCGATCTTCAGCGTGTCCGCCGCCACCGGGGTGGCGAGCAGGGCCAGCGCGGAGGCCAGCGTAAGCAGGTTGCGGGTCATGACGGTCCAGCCTCCAGGGATTATTGTCTGATTAATTTTTAGGCAGTATGGAGCGGCTCCGGGATCAGGCAGCCGCCTTGCGTTCGTCCGCCCAGGCCCGCGCCGTGGACGGGCGGCCCTCGGCGTCGATCAGGCCGCGGGTGAGAAGTTCCTCGACGTGGCGGATGAAGAAGGCGGCGGTGCTGTCCCGCTCCCAGCTTTCCATCCAGTTCTGTTCCAGGAAGGCCAGGATCGCCGGCTGGCCCAGCTCCGCCTCCCACAGCACGCCCAGCAGGGAGGTCTGCTGCTCCTCGTGCATGCATTCCTCGAAGGTCAGTTTCTGCTGGCTGCGCGCCTCCTTGCGCAGCGTCGTCTCCGGCCCCGGCCCCAGGCCGAAGTCGTAGAGCGGACGGCGCTCGGGCGCTGCGACCAGCCAGTGCGCGACCTCGTGCACGATGACCGTGGACTCCACGTCGGTGCGGATGACCTCGCCGTCCCACATGAAGGAGGCGTTGGGCGGCTCGTCCAGCGTGCCGATGCCGTGGGCGTGGGCCAGCCGCACCGCCTCGGCGCGCTGCTCCGGCGTGTCGACGCCGCCGGGCACCGGCCAGGTCGCGGCGATCCGCCGGAAGGCGGCGAGGGGCAGGGGCTTGCCGGCCAGCAGGCGCTCGAAGGTCGCCAGGGCCTCCGGCATCGTCTCGGCCGGGATCGGGGTCAGGATCATGATGGGAAAGGCAATCCGGGGTGCGCAACAGCCCCTATTTGCCCAACAGGGCCGGCGCGGCGCAAGAAAAACCCCTCTTCCATCGCTGCCGGATGGAAGAGGGGCGAAGAAAAAGCGGTCAGGCGGCCCGCATGTCGGTCAGGAAGCGGGAGACGAAACCGCGCAGATCCTCGGCTTCGCCGGTCAGGCCGCCGGCGGCGTCCAGCACCTGACGGGAGGCGTCGCCGGTGGCCTCCGCCGCCTGGGTCACCCCGGCGATGTTGCCGGACACCTCCTGCGTGCCGCGGGCGGCCTGCTGGACGTTGCGGCTGATTTCCCGGGTGGCGGCCCCCTGCTCCTCCACCGCGGCGGCGATGGTGGTGGAGATGTGGCTGATCTCGCCGATCACGCGACCGATCTCGGCGATGGCCCCGGCGGCCTCGCGGCTGACCTCCTGGATGCCGGCGATCTGGCCGGAGATGTCCTCCGTCGCCTTGGCGGTCTGGTTGGCAAGGTTCTTGACCTCCGACGCCACGACGGCGAAGCCCTTGCCGGCCTCGCCGGCGCGGGCGGCCTCGATGGTCGCGTTCAGCGCCAGCAGGTTGGTCTGGCTGGCGATGTCGTTGATGAGCTGCACCACCTCGCCGATGCGCTGGGCGGAGTCGACCAGCCCGCGGACGGTGGCGTCGGTCCGCTCGGCGGTGCTGACCGCCTGCCCGGCGATGCTGTTGCTCTGGGCGACCTGCCGGCTGATCTCCTGGATGGAGCTGGACAGCTCCTCCGCCGCGGCGGCGACCGTTTCGACGTTGGCGGTGGCCTGGGTGGAGGCGGCGGCGACGGCGCTGGCCTGCCGGGTGGTCTGCTCCGCGGTGGCCGACATGCCCTGGGCCGTGCTGTTGAGCTGCGTGGCGGCGGAGGAGACGCGGGACAGCACGTCCATCACCAGCCGGTCGAACTCGCGGGTCAGGGCGTCGATCCGCTCCGACCGCTCGCGGCGGGTCTCATGCTCGGCGGCCTGTTCGGCGGCCAGACGGTCGGCCTCGATCAGGCTGTGCTTGAAGACCTCCACGGCTTTGGCCATGCCGCCGATCTCGTCGCCGCGGGTCAGGCCCGGCACGTCCACCCGGCGGTCGCCGCCGGCCAGACGGGTCATGGTGTCGGTCATCGACACGATCGGCCGCGACAGGCCGCGCCCGATCAGCAGGGCGGAGATCAGCCCCAGCAGGACGGCGGCGGCGGCGGCGGCGGTGGTCATGGTCCGGGCCCGGTCGATGCTCGCGTCGGCGGCGGTGCCGAGCGCCGCCTGCTGGCGGGCGCTGGCGTCGCGCAACTGCTCCACCCGTGCGTTGACGGTCGGGCCGAGCGTCTCCAGCACCTGCGAAACCAGCTCGTCGCGCTTGGTGGTGGCGGTGACCACCTTGTCGAACTGGTTGGCGAAAACGCGCTGATAGGCCAGGAAGGACGAGGCCCCCTTGCGCCGCTCCAGCTCGCTCAGCTTGGCGAGCATCGCGTTGCCGCGTTCCCGCGCGCTCTGAAGCTCCTTGCGGAAGAGGTCGGCGGTTTCCGCCGAACCCTCGGTCAGGAAGCGGTTGGCGTGGTTGCGGGCGGCCAGGAAGTGGCGCGCGGCCATGCCCGCCTGATAGGCGGCCTCGGTGTCGCCGTCCGCATAGGCGCTGTCCATGACGGCGCTCAGCGCCTTCTCCATCTTGGCCCCAAGGTCCAGAAGTTCCGCCGCCGCCTCGTTGCGGGTGGCCTGGAACTCCCTGATGCGGGCGAAGGCGTCCCGGTACCGGTTCAACTCCTCGCCCATCTGGGTCACCGTGCGGTTCAGCGCGGGCTCGGCGAACAGCGCCTTGGCCTCCTCGATCCGCTCGCCGGTGGTGGCGGCCAGCGTGTCCACGGCGTGGGCCGCGTCCTCGTTGCCGGTCAGCAGGAAGGTCTTGGCCTGGAGTTGCGCCTCCAGCATGGTCGCCTGGATGCGCCCGACCTCCGTCGTCTGGCGGGCCAGCGTCTCATAGGTCGCGAAGCCGTTCTTGGCGTCCGTCAGGGCGTAGACCCCGACGCCGCCGATGGCGACCAGGAAAAGGAGAACCCCGGCGTTCGCGGCCGTGATCTTGGTTCCGACCCGCAGGTGGTTGAACAGGCTCATGGTCGGGAAAGCTCCGGACGAGGCTAATGGTTTAGACAGCAAACATGACAGTATCGGCTTACTAATTCATTAAACGTGCCAACTCCATTCCGCGCCATGGCAAGCGCAGGGGCGGGCCGCCCCTGCGCCGTTCGGGACGCCCTCATCCTTCCGGGTTCTGGCGGTCTTGCGGGGGCTTGGAATATTTGTCCTGCCCGCGGTGTTTGCCTACGGCGACGGATCGTTCCGGCGCCGGTTCCAGCGGCGTGCTGATCACGGCTTAGGCCGTGGATGATCACAATAGAGGCGTTTTGCTCATTCCCATGTATCGTGCTATATGCCAAAGGGCTAAGCGCCCCGCCGGGGACGCCTGCCCGGAACCCGTTATCCCGGCTCGTGACGATCTGACCCAACGGCCGGCCATGTCCCTGACCGACGCGCCCACTCTGGTGGCTCCTCCCCTCGCCGGCGACCGTGCCGGCGATGCCGTTTCCGTACCGAAGCCGTCGCGCTCCGCCCGCATGAAGCGGGGGCGCCTGTCGGTGGTGATCCCCTTCTACAACGAAGGCCCCAACATCGCGGCGCTGTTCGAACGGCTGGTGCCGGTGCTCGACCGGCTGGACGCGGAGTGGGAGGTGGTCTGCGTCAACGACGGCAGCCGCGACGACACGCTGGACCGCCTACTGGACGTGCACGACCGCGACCCGCGGGTGAAGGTGGTCGATCTGTCGCGCAATTTCGGCAAGGAGCTGGCCCTGTCGGCGGGGCTGCGCCACGTCACCGGCGACGCCGTGGTGCCGATGGACGCCGACCTGCAGCACCCGCCGGAGCTGCTGCCCCAATTCCTCGCCAAATGGCGGGACGGCTACGACGTGGTCGTCGCCGTGCGCAACGCGCGGGTTGGGCAGAGCCTGAAGCACCGGATGTTCGCCCGCGCCTTTTACTGGATCTTCGACAACCTGTCGGAAATCCGGCTGCCGCGCGAGGTCGGCGATTTCCGGCTGATGGACCGGCGGGTGGTGGACGTCATCAACCGGATGCCGGAGCGCACGCGCTTCATGAAGGGCATCTTCGCCTGGGTCGGCTTCCGTCAGGCCAGCATCCCCTATGAGCAGGGAGAGCGCGCGGGCGGCGAGACCAAATGGGGCTTCCTGAAGCTTCTCAGCCTGTCCTTCGACGGGTTGACCGCCTTCTCCACCTTTCCCTTGCGGGTGTGGAGTCTGGTGGGCATGGCGATTTCCGGCTTCGCCTTCATCTATATCATCGTCCGCCTTCTGCGCACGCTGTTCCACGGCATCGACGTGCCCGGCTATGAATCGCTGCTGGCCGCGGTGCTGTTCCTTGGCGGCATCCAGCTCATCACGCTTGGGATCATCGGCGACTATCTGGGCCGCGTGTTCAACGAGGTGAAGGGGCGCCCCCTCTACATCGTCCGCTCCGCGCACGGCTTCGAGGACGAGACCGCGGCCCCGGCGGCCGCTCCGGGGGCCTACCGCCGGCCCGGGACCGAGGACCGCCCTGCATGAGCCTGATGCCGCCCATCGGCCTGAATCCCCTGGGGGCGGCGCCCCCGGCGGGCCTGCTGTCCCAGCGCCGCGCCGGCGCCCTGTGGGACGACATGGCGCGCGCGCTTCTGCTGTGCCTGATCATCCTCGCCGCGCTGACCTTCCGCAATTACGGGATCAGCACGGACGAGGAGGTGCAGCACATCTACGGCAAGAAGCTGCTGTCCTTCTACCTGTCCGGCTTCACCGACCGGTCGGCCTTCCATTTCAAGGACCTGTACCTGTACGGCGGGCTGTTCGATCTGGTCACCGCCCTGCTGGTCCCGATCTCCCCGTTCGAGGAGTACGAGACGCGCCACCTGCTCTGTGCGCTGGTCGGCGTGCTGGGCATCGCCGGCTGCTGGCGCTACGCGCGGCTGCTGGCCGGGCCGCGGGCGGGCTTCCTGGCGGCGGCGCTGCTGGCGCTGTCGGGCGTCTATTACGGCGCCATGTTCAACAACACCAAGGACGTGCCCTTCGCCGCGGGCATGGTGTGGACGCTCTATTTCGCCACCCGCATCATCGGCCAGATGCCGGCCCCGAGCCGCAGCGCGGTGCTGAAGTTCGGCTTGGCGCTGGGCCTGACCCTGTCGATCCGGGTGGGGGCTGTGCTGGCGGGATTCTACCTCGCGGTGGCGCTGGCGCTCTATGTGGTCCTGGTGGCGTGGCGCGGCGGGCTGGGCGCGGCGCTGGGCGTCACCCGGCGGACCGTCCCGACCCTGCTGCCGGCCATCCCCGTGGCCTATGGGCTGATGGCGCTGTTCTGGCCCTGGGCGGTGCAGAAGCCGTTGAACCCGCTGGAGGCGCTGCGCGTCGTCTCGCACTTTCCCATCGACATCCAGACGCTGTTCATGGGGCAGATGGTCAGCTCCGCGGCCCCGCCCGCGCTCTACCTGCCGGTCTATCTGGGGGTGAAGCTGCCGGAGGCGGTGCTGCTGGGCACCCTGGCCGCGGTGGTGCTGGCCGTCCTGTGGGTGCTGCGCGGCGGCTGGCGGAGCGTGGACGGGGCGTTCGGCGCGGTGCGCTGGGTGCCGCTGGCCCTGGCGGCCTTCCTGCCGATCCTGCTGTTCATGCTGATGCGTCCGTCCGTCTACAACGGCATCCGCCATTTCCTGTTCGTGGCGCCGCCGATGGCCGTCATGGCCGGCATCGCCTTCGACCGGCTGTGGACCGGGGCCGAAGGGCTGGGCCGGCGTCCGGGGCAGGCGTACGCCTCCGCCGCGATCGCGGTGGCCGTGCTGTACGCGTGGCAGCTCGGCAGCCTGCACCCCAACCAGTACGTCTACTACAACCAGTTCACCGGCGGGCTGAAAGGCGCGGACGGCCGGTTCGAGCTGGATTACTGGGGCAATTCCCAGCACGAGGCGCTGGCCGAGCTGGTTGCGCTGGTGGAGCGCGAGAACGGCGGCAAGCCGCCGCCGCGCCAGTACACCCTGTCGGTCTGCGGCAACACGCTGGCCGTACGCTTCGAACTGCCGCCCTGGCTGAAGCTGGTCAACGGCACCGGGCTGGATTGGCGCAAGGCCGACTTCTTCATGGCCTTCACCCAGGTGAAGCAGTGCCCCAACCTGCTCGGCGGCCAGCCGATCATCGAGATCGCCGCCGACGACGTGCCCCTGACGATCGTGAAGGACCGCCGTCCGCCGCAGGCGGAAATTCCGACCGAGTAAACCGCTCCTCACCGGTCTAACCCGCCCGGAGGCATCCGCTCCGTTGGCGTGATCTCCGTCCGCGGGCGTACCGGGGGGCGGGGCGGCTTCCCACTCTCACCCTCGGCGCACCCATTCCGCGCGCCGATGACGGAGGCTGGGGATGCGGAGGCCGGTGCTCGGTGTCGTGTCGTTTCTTGCGCTCACCGTCTGGGCGACGGCCCCGGCTCCGGCGGATGCGGTGGGCCCGGACCGTCTGGGCCCGGACCGTCTGGGAGAGGCGGTGACGGCGCTGGCCGACCGCCGTCTGGCGGAGGCCGGGCCGGGCAGCATCGTGGTCGGGGTGATCCGCGACGGGCGCAGCATCGTGGTCGGGCGCGGCGACAGCGGACGGCCCGACGGCGGCCCGCCGGACGGGCGGACGCTGTTCCAGATCGCCTCGCTGACCAAGCCTTTCACCGGAACCATCCTGGCCGAGCTGATCCGCGCCGGGCGCGTCGCCCCGACCGACCCGCTGGCCCGCCACCTGCCCAAGCCGGTCCACGCGCCGGATTTCGACGGGCGACCGATCCGCCTGCTCGACCTCGCCACCCACACGGCGGGGCTGCCCAACGTGCCGGAAACCCCGCGCTTCTCCTGGAGCCGGCTGGAGGACCCGCGCAACCCCTACAAGCCGCTGACCCGGGAGGAGGTGGCGGCGTGGCTGTCCGGCTTCAGCCTGCCGGTGCCGCCGGGCACGCGCTTCCGCTACTCCAACGTCGGCATGGCGGTGCTGGGCGAGGCGCTGTCCACCGCGTCGGGCATTCCCTACGAGACGTTGCTCAAGCGGGTGGTCACCGACCGGTTCGGGATGAAGGACACCACCCTGGCCCCCGGCGCGGAGCAGCGCGCCCGCAAGGCGGTGGGCCATGCCCGCGGGCAGGTGGTGCCGGATTGGGAGGCGCCGGCCATGCAGCCCTCCTTCGGGCTCTACTCCACCGCCGACGACCTGCTGCGCTGGCTGCGCGCCAATCTGGGCGACTGCGCCGGTTCCGGGAAATCCGCGTGCGACGCCGCGACCGCCGCGACTCTGGCGCTCGCCCAGTCGGTGCAGGTGGATGGGCGGGCGCTGCGCGATCCGGGGGCGCTGGGGCAGGGGGCGATGGCGCTGGGCTGGTTCGTCGCCTGGGCGGCGGACGGCACGCCGATCCTCTGGCATTCCGGGTCCACCGGCGGCTTCAACGCCTACATCGCCTTTTCGCGCGCCCATCGCTGGGCCGCGGTGGCGCTGACCAACAGCGACCCCGACCGCATTGCGGCGGACCGGGTGGTGGGCGACCTGATCTGGCACCTGGAAGGAGCGGCGGCGGACCGCCGGTGAACGGCGAAGCCTTCGCGGCCAGCCTCCACGGCCAGTCTTTGCGGCCAGCCTTTGTGGCCAGCCTTTGCAGTCAGTGCAGAAGGCCGCCGGGCGGGGGCCGGTCGGGGGAGGACAGGATCTGGGACGCCGGTTCGGCGACGGGGCCGGCCTGATGGTGGGCCAGACGCCATTCGCCGTCCTCGCGCACGAACAGGTTCGTCGCCGCCAGAACGGCATTCCCGAGAACCTCCTCGCACAGCACGACCGCGGTGTCGCCGTACAGGCTGACGCGCTCGTTGCGCGCCTCGACCGCCGGGCCGCGGGGGGCGCGCAGCACGTCCCGCCAGCTCGACACCACCGCCTCCCGGCCGAACAGGATGGTCCAGCCGGGATGGATGCAGGACACGGGCAGGCGGGAGGCCCACAGCCGGTCCATGGCGGGGAAGTCACGCTCGGTGAAGGCCCGGTAGAAAGCCCGGTTCGTGGCCAGCACGGCGTTGCGGTCGGTCATGGGGAAGCGGGTCTCCGAAACATTCGAATTCGCTTCTATACGGGCAACCGGCCTGACGGCAAGGGCCAGTGTCCATTTATCACAGACCGCAACGGCGATGCGGGCACGACGTGTGCGTTACGCCTTGATGTCCACCTTCTGGGCGGTGTCCGCCGGGGTGCTGCCCGCGGCGGCGGCGCCGGCGCCGCTGCCGTCGGTCAGGCCGGCGATGGGCTGCGACAGGTCCAGGTTCAGGTGCATCACGCCGTCGGCGCTCTTGGTCGGGGTCAGCGCGCCGAGGCCGCTCATCCCGCCCTTCGAAGCCATGGTGTTCAGCTTCTCCAGCACGCCCTTGATCTCGTCCTCGCTGAAGCCTTCGGCGCGGACGATCATGCCGGTGGCCTTGCCGGAGACCTTGGTCGAGGCGGCGGAGAACATGGCGCTGCCCGAGCCGTCGCCGTTCAGCGTGGCCTGAAGGCTGCGGTCCTCACGGGTGAAGTCCAGGGTGGACTTGGCGAAGGAGATGCGGACCGACTTGTCGCCGTCCTGGATGGTCAGCTCCATGCCGCGGGATTCGATGGACCACTGGGACCGGGCTTCCTCCATGCTCATGCCCATCTGGCTGAAATCCATGGACTTCAGCTTGTCCTTCATGGCGCTGCCGAAATCGCCGACGGCGCCCTTCACGTCGTCGTCCGACATGCCCAGCCCGCCGAGCAGGCTGCCGAGGTCGCCCGACATGTTGTCGATGGCCTTTTCGAACAGACCGGCGAGACCCTTGGACTGCTTCAGCGCGTCCTGCATGATCCTTTCGGCTTCCTTGGCGCGGTCGGCCATCGCCTGGGCGCCGGTCTTGCTGCCGGCGGCGTCGGACCCCGCCGCACCGGCGCTGGCGCCGTCGGCACCCGCCGCCGGGGCCTTCTTGCCCGACAGGGTGTCGAGCAGGTTTTCCATGGACTGGCTGATCGTGTAGGCCGGGCTGGCGCTCTTGGCGGGGGCCTGGGCGTCGGTCGTGGTGGCGGCGGCCTTGCCGCCGTCCGCCGCCTTGCTCTCGGCTGCCTTCTTGGCGTTGTTCGCTTGTTGCAGGGCCGTGCTGGTCGTCCCAGTCGGCCCGGACAGTTCCGAGTAATACATCGCCGCCTCCCGCGCGTGATCGTTTCGCCGTGAGGGTATGATCGTACCGGACTCCTTTACCACAGGTTAATTCGTCGCAGCCCTCATGCAACGCCCGGTCGAAACCCTTCGGTCTCGCAGGATTTTATCAGTTTTTGCTTGCGGAGTCCCCAACGGGCGCGAGGGGCTGGGTGGCCGGACCGTTCAGAACCGTCCCGTCCACCGCGAAGCGGGAGCCGTGGCAGGGGCAGTCCCAGCTCCGCTCGCCCGGATTCCAGCGCACCACGCACTTCAGATGCGGGCAGATGGCGGAGCGGCGGTGCAGCGCGCCCGACTCGTCGCGGAAGACGGCCACCGGCCAGCCGCCGGACTTCAGCACCGCGCCCTGGCCGGGTTGGATGCGGTCCTCCCCCTCGACCTCCGGCCCCCGGACGTAGGGCAGGAACTGGCGCGCCACATCCAGATTCTCGCGCAGGTAGGTGCCGAGCGTGCTGGTCATCTTCCGTCCGGGATCGTACAGGGCGGCCCAGGGGCTGCCGCTGCCATGGATCAGCTCGCACAGGACCAGCCCGGCGATGGTGCCGTGGGTCATGCCCATGCCGCTGTCGCCGGTCGCCACGAAGACGCGCCCGCCATAGGCCGGGTCGGGGCCGATGAAGGCCAGCCCGTCGAAGGGCTCCATCACCTGCCCGGACCAGCGGTGCTCCACCGCCCCGGCCTGGGGGAAATGGGCGCGGGTCCAGCCTTCCAGCGCGGCCCAGCGCTCCGCCATGTCGCGGGCCTCGCCGGTCTTGTGGTCCTCGCCGCCGACGATCAGCCGGTCGTGGTCGGCCTCCGGCTGGAGCCGCACGTAATGATAGGGGTCCAGCGTGTCCCAATAGAGGGCGTCGGCCACGCTGCCCTTGGGCACCCGGACGGAAATCGCGTAGGTGCGGTGGGGCGCCTGCTTGGAGTGGATGGCGAAGCGGTCGCTGATCGGGGAGTTGGTGGCGACGACGACCGCCGCGGCCTCGACCGCCGCGTGGTCCGGTCCGGCCTCGATCCGCGCGCGCTCCCCGTCCTGCCGGACCGCGGAGACGTGCGCCCCGGTGGCGAGCGCGCCGCCGCGCGCCAGGAAGGCGCGGGTCAACCCGGCCAGATAATCCAGCGCGTGGACGCGCGCCTGCCGGGGAAAGCGCAGGCAGGGGCCGGGATGACCGATGGGCGGGCGGTCCAGCCGCTCCACATCGTCCAGACCGGCGCGGCGGGCGGCGTCGCGCTCGCGGTCCAGCAGGGCGGGGTCCTGCCCCGGCGCCAGCATCAGATAGCCGTCGACGCGGGCGAAGCCGCAGTCGATGCGCTCTTCGCGGGCGATCCGCTCGATAGCGTCGATGGCGGCGCCGTGGCTGTCCGCGGCCATGCGGGCGCCGGATCCGCTGTGCAATCGCTCGATCTCGGTGAAGCGGTCGTCGATGACGTTGGACAGGTGCGCCGTGGTGCGCCCGGTCTCCCCGCCGCCGGGCGGCCCGTCGTCCAGCAGCAGCACCGACTTGCCGGAGCGCTGGAGCAGATAGGCCGTGGTGACCCCGGCGATGCCCGCCCCGACGACGATCACGTCCGGGCGCAGCGCGCCCAGAGCGGCGGCGGTGGGGGCGACGGTTCCGGCGGGCATCGCCGCCCCGCCGCGGTCCATCCAGACGGAGGTCGTCGCGCCGGAACCCTGCATGACCGGTTCTCCTTCCGTTGGCATTCCGTCGTCCTGGCAACACCGGGGCCGGCGGGGCGGTTCCCCCATTCCGTGTGGCGCTTCCGCGCCCGTCCTCCGGCTGCTACGGTGTCGCCGACCCGCCGCTTTCCCGGACGACGCCGCCATGACCGACCGCCTTTCCATCGCGCTGGCCCAGATCAACCCGACCGTCGGCAACATCACCGCCAACATCGACCGCATCCGCAACGCCCGGGCGGAGGCCGCCGCCCGCGGCGCCGACCTGATGGTCTGCCCGGAGCTGGTGGTGACCGGCTACCCGCCGGAGGATCTGGTGCTGAAGCCCTTCTTCCTCGACGTGGTGGAGACGGCGGTGCGGGAGTTCGCGGCGGAGACGGCGGACGGCGGTCCGGCCCTGCTGGTCGGCGCGCCCTGGCGCGACGGCGGCAAATGCCACAACGCCGCGCTGCTGCTCGACGGTGGCACGGTCGCGGCGATCCGCTTCAAGGTGGACCTGCCGAACTACGGCGTCTTCGACGAGAAGCGCGTCTTCGTCCCCGGCCCGCTGCCCGGCCCGATCAACGTCCGCGGCGTGCGGCTGGGCGTTCCGATCTGCGAGGACATGTGGTCCACCGACGTGATCGAGACGCTGGCGGAGAGCGGCGCGGAGATCCTGGTCGTTCCCAACGGCAGCCCGTTCGAGCTGGGCAAGCACGACCAGCGCGTCCAGCTCGCCGTGCAGCGGGTCACCGAGTCGGGGCTGCCGCTGCTCTATGTGAATCAGGTGGGCGGGCAGGACGAGCTGGTCTTCGACGGCGCCAGCTTCGCGCTGGGCGCCGATTGCCGGCTGGTGGCGCAGGCCCCGGCCTTCGCCGAGCATCTGCTGATCACCCGCTGGGAGCGCGGCGCCGACGACGTCTGGCACTGCGCCGACGCGGAGCGCATCGCCCCGGCGGAGGAGCTTGAGGCCATCTATGGGGCGCTGGTGCTGGGCCTGCGCGACTATGTGAACAAGAACCGCTTCCCCGGCGTGATCCTGGGCCTGTCGGGCGGCATCGACTCGGCGCTGGCCGCGGCCATCGCGGTGGACGCGCTGGGCGCCGACCGGGTGCATGGGGTGATGATGCCGTCGCCCTACACCTCGCAGGAGAGCCTGGACGACGCGGCGGAGTCGGCGGAACTGCTGGGCTGCAAGCTGGACACCGTTCCCATCGTCCCGGCGATGGAGGCGTTCGAGCGGATGCTGCTGCCCGCCTTCGCGGGGCGCGATCCGGACATCACGGAGGAGAACATCCAGTCGCGGTCCCGCGGGATCACGCTGATGGCGCTGTCCAACAAGTTCGGCGCCATGGTTCTGTCCACCGGCAACAAGTCGGAGATGTCGGTCGGCTACGCCACGCTGTACGGCGACATGTGCGGCGGCTACGCCGTTTTGAAGGACGTCTACAAGACGACGGTCTACGCGATTTCGCGCTGGCGGAACGCGCATCTGCCGGAGGGCGCGCTTGGCCCGGCGGGCCGCGTCGTGCCGGAGCGGGTGCTGGTCAAGGCCCCGACCGCGGAGCTGAAGCCCAACCAGACCGACCAGGACACGCTGCCGCCCTATGACGAGCTGGACGACATCCTGCAGTGTCTGGTCGAAAAGGACCTGGGCGTTCCGGAGATCGTCGCCCGCGGCCATGCGCCGGAGGTGGTGAACAAGGTCTGGCGCATGCTGCATCTGGCCGAATACAAGCGCCGCCAGGCGCCTCCCGGCCCGAAGATCACCCGCCGCCTGTTCAACCGCGAGCGGCGCTATCCGATTACGAACGGGTTCGGGAATATTGCGTGAGTTTTTGCCCCCTCCCCGGCCCTCCCCCGCTGCGCGGGAGAGGGAGATTGATTCCCTCCCTCGCCAAAGGCGGGGGAGGGTCAGGGAGGGGGCAAGACCTGCTCCTCACCCGCGCGTCAGACGGATGATCGTCACCATCATGCCGAGCGCGTAAAGCTCGGCCAGCGGAACGATCCAGGACGGGTGGAAAATGATCGACAGCGGCATGATCAGCAGAAGGATCATCGCCGGGAACACGAAATAAGGCGAATTGCAGAAGGCCGGAAGGCCATGGACCCGGCCGGAAATCGCGCGAGACTCTTCGCCAATCAAACGATCAGCATCGCCAACAGTTTGGTCAACCATTCTCTAACACCCACTGTATTTATGGTTTTCTTCTTCTCCATCTCTATGGGACGGAGCGGCGTCCCTATAGCACAGTTTTGTGAAACGCGGGCATGACTTCGCGCCGTCTTGCCGGATGGCGAAAACGGCGCGGGAAGTCCTGAATTCTATTGTGGCTTTACGCCGCTTCAGTGAGCGCCAGATGCGGGCGGCGGACCATCGACTGGATGGTGAAGGGCGCGCGCACGCCGCCGCTGAACAGTTCGGCGCATTCCAGCGCCTTCAGCACCCGCTCCTCCGCCGGCAGGCCGGCCGTGGAGGCGAGCGAGCCCAGCGCGTAGTCGGACCCGCAGCCGATGGCGTGATAGCCGCGCACGGCCTCGCCCACCTGATAGTCCGACTGGATGGAGAACAGCCGCCCCTCGTACCCCACCATGAAGGTGCCGCCCGTCTCCACGTCGTTGGAGCGGTGGGCGTAGCCGCCGTCCTTCAGGCAGCCGCGCACGGCGTCCACAAAGTCCACGACCATGTAGCGGAAGACGTCGGACTCGGCGTCGCGGTGCGGCGGCTCCAGCCGGTAGTGAAGAAGCTGGCCCATGCGGAAGCTGCTGGTGAAGCCGATCAGCATGTCGGCGTTGCGGAACACCTTGGTGTCCGCGCGCACGGTGATGTCCAGCCCGTTCACGCCCGCGCTGTCACCGCCCATCCACACACGATCGCCGTCCACCAAGCCAACAATGCAGGTCATCGCCGTCCTCGTCCCTGAATAAATCTTGCCCGAAAGCAGGGACAGGGTGGGCTTTTATGGTTAACGAATTGTTGCGCCGCGGCGGTGCCGAAGGGGGTATCCCGCTTCGGCACCTTGCCCCAGGCGCAAGCGCGGCAAGAGCTTAGCGGGCCAGTTCGATCAGGGCGCGGACGGTGTTCTCCGCCCCTTCGGCGATCTGGGCGAGGCTGGCGTCCAGCATGTAGCAGGGGGAGGTGACGACCTTCAGGCGTTGGTCGATGACGATCGCGCCATGGCCGGTGACGCGGTGCTTCGCCCCCAGGCTTTCCAGGGCGGCGGCGGTCCCGGCGTCAGAGCCGATGGTGAGTTCCACCCCCTCCGCGCCGAGCAGCGTCGCCAGGATGGCCGGGGCGATGCACAGGGCGCCGATGGGCTTGCCGGCGTCGCGCATGGCGCGCACGGCCTTCTCCACGTCCGGGTTGACCGTGCAGTCCGGCCCTTTGAAGGCGAAGTCGCAGAGGTTCTTGGCGGCGCCGAAGCCGCCGGGGAAGATCAGCGCGTCCACCGCGGCGGCGTCGAAACCGGCGAGGTCGGCGACCTTGCCGCGGGCGATGCGCGCGGATTCGGCCAGGACGTTGCGGGTCTCCGCCGCCTCTTCGCCGGTCAGGTGGTTGACGACGTGGGCCTGCGGGACGTTGGGAGCGAAGCACGCCGCCTCCGCCCCGGCGCGGCTGATCGCCAGCAGGGTGCACACCGCCTCGTGAATCTCCGCCCCGTCATAGACGCCGCAGCCCGAGAGCACGACCGCGATCCGCAACGGCTTGTCCGCCATGGGTGTTTCCTCCGTGGTTCCGATGTCCCGCCCGGTGGGGGAGGGTTGCCGGAAACCCTACCCCACGGCAGCGTTCGCGCCTACTCCCCCCGCGCTTATTCCCTGGGCGCGGCGTGCAGGCGCTTCTGCCCCTGGACGAAGCGGGCCAGCGTGTCGGACAGCACGCCGCGCGGGATCATCGCCTCGATCAGCTGGAAGCGCCCGCGGGTGGCGAAGGCCCGGTCCAGCGCCGCCTTCAGCTCCGCCCGCGTGCGCACCCGCACCCCGTCGCCGCCCATGCCCGCCGCCATGTCGGCGAAGCGCCAGTCGTCCAGGTCGTTGAAGGCGGATTCGGGCTGGAAGGTGCGCAGCATCTCCCAACTGGCGTTGTTGAACAGGATCACGATGGGGTCGATGCCCAGCCGTCGGCAATTGCCAAGCTCCCACCCCGTCATCTGGAACGCGCCGTCGCCGACCACCGTCAGGATGCGCTTGCCGCCCGCCACGCACTGCGCCCCGATGCCCGCCGGCACGCCGAAGCCCATGCCCGCGTAATAGCCCGGCGCCATCAGCCCGGCGTCGATCATGTCCATGGCGGTGAACAGGCAGTCGCCCATGTCCGCGGCGATCAGCAGCGGCTCCTGCCCGGCGCGGACGCGGTCGTTGACGGCGCGGGCGATGTCCATCGGGGCGATCGGCTCGCCGTCGGCCTGGAGGCCGGTGGGGTGGGCGTGCGGGGCCTTGCCGCCGGTGGTCCGGTCGGACGGCGGCAGCCGTTCCAGCAGGGCGTCCACCAGCCCGTCCAGCGGGATGTCCGCGTAGGTGTGATAGCCCAGCGTCACCGCCCGGTCGAAGGCGTGGATGGTCTTGCGCAGGTCGATCTTGCGCTGGGACACCGCGAAGTTGGTGTCGCTGAGGATGGCGCCGAGCAGGAACAGCCCGTCCGACTCCTCGACCAGCCGGGTGATCTCCGCGTCGCCCGCGACGCCGATGTAGGTGCCGAGCGGCGGGGTCGGCGCGTCGGCCAGCAGGCCGCGGCCCATGAAGGTGGTCACCACCGGCACGCCCAGCCGTTGCGCCAGCTCCGCCACCTTGGCCTCCAGCCCATAGCGGCGGACCTCCACGCAGACCATCAGCACCGGCGACGAGGCCGCCCGGATGGCCGCCAGAACCTCGTCCGCGCAGGCGGCGAGCGCGTCGCGGTCCACCGGCCAGACGGGATCGTCCCCCACCGGCCCGACCTCGGCATTGACCATGTTGCGGGGGATTTCCAGGTAGACCGGGCGCGACAGGGCGCGGGCGGCGCCGAGCACGCGGGCGATCTCCGCCGGGGCCTTGGCCGGGTCGTCCAGCCGGGCCTGGGCCACGGTGATCTCCTTGAACACCTGGAACTGGGTGTCCAGCGTACGGCCCTGGTGGTGCAGCAGCAGGCCGGCGTTGCCCTCCGTCGTGCCCGGCGCGCCGGAGATGACGACGACCGGCGACTTCTCGGCGTAGGCGCCGGCCACCGCGTTGACCATGTTGAAGGCGCCCGCCCCGTAGGTGACCGCCGCCACCCCCAGGGTCGAACTGTAGCGCGCCGCCGCGTCCGCCGCGAAGCCCACCGCCGGCTCGTGACTCAGCGTGTGGAGCGGCAGGATCCGCGTTTCCTCCGCCACTTTGAAGAAGGGCAGGGCGAAATCGCCCGGAATCCCGAACATGGCCTGTGCGCCGCGGTCCTTCAGCGCGCGCAGCAGGGCTTCGGCCAGCTTCATGGCCGCTCTCCCGTTCCAATTGGTTCCGCGGACCCGTGGCCCGCACATGGGAACAGCATCGCCCTGCCCACCGGCCCGCGCAAGAATTGTTTCATTCGAAACCATACCTTTGCGCTGGAAATTGTGGAGAGGCGGGTGCGCTCGTCCTGTGCGGGTTGTCGTGCTACAACGGAAACGTCAACTTGGAGGGGAGGAAAATTCATGAACAAATCATATATCTTCTCATTCGTTTGTGTGTTTGCACTTTATGGATGTGTCTCGGGCGACCCGGCGAGCGACCGTGCGCTGTACGATCAGGCCATCGACCGCAGCGCCATCTTCCAGGAGGCCAACGTCCGGCCCCTGGCGCCGCTGGCCTATCCCGTGCGCGCCCTGTCCCTGACCGGCAACACCGCCTGGGCGGACGGGAAGGAGGGGCAGCCGGTGACCATCGACAACTCCTATGGGATGTGGATCTCCGTGGAGCCGGAGCTTCAGACGGTCTGCCGCAACTTCCCGCGCGGGCAGGTTCTGGAAAAGCTGCACCAGCTTCTGGGCCTGAAGCCGGCGACGGAGGCCAACCGCAACGAACGCTTCGTCCGCTTCACCATCGAGAAGCAGGCCAACGGCCCGACCCGGGCCGGCATCTTCCGCCCCTGCGCCGACCCCGACACCGCAGCCACCCAGTGCGGCAACCAGATCAGGGTGGCCGACGGCCAGGGCGCCTATGTGGACTGGTTCGCCAACCAGATGGTCTTTTCCTACAAGCGCGATCCGGCGATGAGCGGCACCGGCTATCCCTGGACGCGGCTGGGCTACACCTACAACTGGGACCCGGCGGCGGCGGACATCCGCGGCGTGCAGGAATATGTCGTCCCCGACAAGACGGTCGTGACGGTCACGGAGATCGTCTCCCCGGAGGATTACTGCAAGCCCTGATGGGCGTCTTTCGAAGCGGCGCGGGGCGTGCTACGACTGCCGCCCCCTGTCCGACTTTCGAATGATGCCCGCATGTCCGTCGCCGTCCGTTTCGCCCCCAGCCCGACCGGCCTCCTGCATGTGGGCAATGTGCGCCTCGCGCTCGTCAACTGGCTGTTCGCGCGCAAGGCGGGCGGCAATTTCCTGCTGCGCCTGGACGACACGGACGAGGAACGGTCCAAGCCGGAATACGCGGAGGGGATCGAGCGGGACCTGACCTGGCTCGGCCTGACCTGGGACCGCTTCGCGCGGGAGAGCGACCGCTATGGCCGCTACGACGAGGTCGCCGCGGCGCTGAAGGCCGCCGGGCGGCTCTACCCCTGCTACGAGACGCCGGAGGAGCTGAACCTCAAGCGCGCCAGCCTCGTGTCGCAGGGCCGTCCGCCGATCTACGACCGCGCGGCGCTCCGCCTGAACGATGCCGACCGCGCGCGCCTGGAGTCGGAAGGGCGCAAGCCGCACTGGCGCTTCAGGCTGGAGCACGCGCCGGTCGAATGGACCGATCTCGTGCGCGGGCCGGTGCATTTCGAAGGCTCCGCGCTCAGCGATCCGGTGCTGATCCGCGAGGACGGGCGCCCGCTCTACACCCTGACCAGCGTGGTGGACGACGCCGACCTCGCCATCACCCACGTCATCCGGGGCGAGGACCACGTCGCCAACACCGCGGTGCAGATCCAGATTTTCCAGGCTGTCGGCGGTGCCGTCCCGGTCTTCGCCCATCTGCCGCTGCTGACCGATGCGGCGGGGCAGGGCCTGTCCAAGCGGCTGGGCAGCCTGTCCGTGGCGTCCTTGCGCGAGGAGGAGGGGATCGAGCCGATGGCGCTGGCCAGCCTGCTCGCCAAGCTCGGCACCTCCGACGCCATCGAGCCGCGGCTGACCCTGGACGAGCTGGTGGCCGAGTTCGAGATCGCCAAGGTGTCCCGCGCCACCCCGAAATTCGACCCGGAGGAGCTGCTGCGGCTGAACGCCCGCATCCTCCACCTGCTGCCCTTCGAGCGGGTGGCCGGGGAACTGGCCGCGCTGGGATTGGCCGAGGCCGACGCGGCCTTCTGGGAGGCGGTGCGCCCCAACCTGTCGCGCGTCGCGGAGGCCCGCGACTGGTGGGCGGTGACCCATGCCCCGGTCGCCCCGGTGGCGGACGACCCCGCCTTCCTGGCCGAGGCGGCGGCCCTGCTTCCGGAAGAACCCTGGGACCTCTCCACCTGGGGTGCCTGGACGGGGGCGGTGAAGGCGAAGACGGGGCGGAAGGGCAAGGATTTGTTCCTCCCCCTGCGCCGCGCGCTGACCGGGCGGGACCATGGACCGGAGTTGAAGAACCTGCTACCCCTGATCGGCCGATCCCGGGCGCGCAAGCGCCTCGCGGGAGAGACGGCCTGAGAATTCCTTCTCCCCCCTGGGGAGAAGGTTAGGACGGGGGGCGGCCGGGAGGCCGGACACGCTCTGCAAGGAGCCGGCGTTTCCCCCGCACCCCGACCCTCTCCCCGGAGGGGGGAGGGGGATTGGAAGACCCCTTACAGGAGACATGGCGCCGTGCCGCTGGACCTCTACAACACGCTGACCCGCCGCAAGGAACGCTTCGAGCCGATGAGCCCGGACCGGGTGGGCATGTATGTGTGTGGCCCCACGGTCTACGACACCGCGCACATCGGCAACGCCCGCCCGGTGGTGGTGTTCGACCTGCTGTTCCGGCTGCTGCAACGGCTCTACCCGGCGGTCACCTACGTCCGCAACATCACGGACGTGGACGACAAGATCATCGACCGCTCGCGCGACAGCGGGGAGCCGATCGAGGCGCTGACCAAGCGCACCGCCGACCTCTACCACGCCGACATGGACGCGCTGAACGCGCTGCGCCCGACCATCGAGCCGCGGGCCACCCACCACATCGCCCACATGATCGCGCTGATCCAGGTGCTGATCGAGCGCGGCCACGCCTACGCCGCGGAAGGCCATGTGCTGTTCGCCGTGCCGTCGATGGCGGAGTACGGGCAGTTGTCCCGCCGCTCGCTGGACGAGATGATCGCCGGCGCCCGCGTGGAGGTCGCCCCCTACAAGCGCGACGCCTCCGACTTCGTGCTGTGGAAGCCGAGCGCCGACGGCCAGCCCGGCTGGGACAGCCCGTGGGGCCGCGGGCGGCCCGGCTGGCACATCGAATGCTCCGCCATGGCGAAGGAGCATCTGGGCGTGACCTTCGACATCCACGGCGGCGGGCTGGACCTGATCTTCCCGCACCACGAGAACGAGATCGCGCAGAGCCGCTGCGCCCATGACGGCGCGCCGCTGGCCCGCTATTGGGTCCACAACGGCTTCGTGACCGTCGAGGGCGAGAAGATGTCCAAGTCCTTGGGCAACTTCTTCACCGTGCACGAGCTGCTGGACGAGTTCCCCGGCGAGGCCATCCGCCTGACGCTGATGAGCGCCCATTACCGCCAGCCGCTGGACTTCACCCGCGAAGGGCTGAAGCATTCCAAGGCGACGCTCGACCGCTGGTACCAGGCGCTGCGCGGCGACCCCGCTCCGGCGGCGGCCGAACTGCCCTTCGACGTGCTGGCCGCGCTGGAGGACGATCTCAACAGCCCGCTCGCCATTTCCCACCTGCACGAGCTGGCCTCGGCGGTGAACAAGGCGGCGGGCGAGGCGGAGAAGGCCGCCGCCAAGGGCGCGCTGCGCGCCGCGGGCGAGGCGCTGGGCCTGCTCCAGCAGGACCCGGAGGCGTGGTTCCGCTGGGCGCCCAAGGGGGCCGCGGACTTGTCGGACGCCGACATCCGGCAGCGCATCGACGACCGTCTGGCCGCCCGCAAGGCCAAGAACTACGCGGAGGCCGACCGCATCCGCAAGGAGCTTGCCGACCAGGGCATCCTCTTGGAGGACGGGCCGCAGGGCACGACCTGGAAGCGGGCCTGATGCGTTAACCGGGCCGGCGCGCCATCGCCTCGCGGTCGCGCGCCGGCCCGGTCCGCTCCTTCTTCCGGCCCGGCGGAACGCCGTTCAGCAGGAAGCGCAGCGTCGGCGACCGGCGCACCAGACCGTGATGGACCGCCAGCGGCAGGACCAGCCCCACCGCGGTGATCCCGGCGAACTCCAGCAGCGGCGGGGCGGGGACGGCCAGCAGGGCGAAGCCCAGGGCCATGACCACCAGATGGTGCAGCAGGTAGATCGTGTAGGACGCCTGCGACAGTGCCCGCACCCGGCGGCTCTCCGCGGAGAAATACGCCTGCATCAGGCCGAGGACGAAGCGGAAGGCCGACCAGGCGGCGACGGCGCGCAGCGCCTCGTCCAGAAACCGGACCGGCATGGGCTTTTCCACGCCCACCATCCCGATATGGATGGCGAAGCACAGCAGGAAGGTCAGCGCCACGCCCCAGCTCGCCTTGGCGTAGCGCGCGGCCCCGCCCGGCCAATGGGCGATCAGCACCCCGACCGTGAAGAAGCCCGCCGAGGTGACGATGCTCACCGCGGTGGAGTTGGTCGGCACCAGCGGCGCCAGGAGCAGGGGGGAGAGGTTGTCGAACCCCAGCACCCCGATCATGACGAGGCTGAGCAGGAGCGGCGGCAGCCAGTCCGGCGGGTCGGCCAGCCAGCGGGCGAGCCCCGGAGCGCGCTCCGCCATCCGCCGGTGCAGCGCGGCCAGCAGCGGATAGGCGAGGCAGAGCGCCAGAACGCCGACCGACAGCTCCACCAGGAACCACAGGTGATAGACGAGTCCGCCGCTGTGGAAGGCCGCGGGGACCGTCCGGGCGAAGAATTCCGCCGCCGTCAGGCCCGGATCGACCGCGCGGGTTTCCATCCACAATTGCGCGACGTTCAGGGTCGCCGCCATGGCGAACAGCGGGACCAGCAGCCTTGAGGCCCGCGAGGTCAGCACCGCCCGCGGCCCGTGGCGGCGCAGGCTGTGGGCGATCAGCAGGCCGGAAATCAGGAAGAAGGCGGGCATGCGGAAGCTGTGGATGAGGTCGGCGAACAGCCCGATCCAGACGATCCCGTCGGGCGAATTCATCACCCAGTCGTAGCCCGGCGTGTAGATCAGCGCCGCGTGGTAGGGCACGCCCAGGATCATCAGCAGGCTGCGCGCCGCGTCCAGGGAATGGTCCCGCGCGCCGCCGCCCAACCCGTGTGTCATGCCTGCCGCCGCCATCGCCTATGCCTTCCGGGGTCTCTTTCGCATCGCCTCCCCGAACGAACGCGCCGGGGCATCGTCCGGACGCGCTAGGGGCCGCGGCTAAATCGGGGAACCGACGAAGGGGTAAGCCGTTCCCGCCGGATGCGCCGTGCCCGGGGTATCGAGCGCCGAGGGTTCACGCCAACGGCCCGCATCTGCTACAAGACCGTCGCGGAGCGCTCGCATTCACGCGGGTGGCGCCGTCGTTCGCGCCCGTATTTCCGCGGGTGGCTTTTGGAGGATTCCGCTCATGCTCTGGCTCGCCGCCTACATCGGCAGCGTACTCGCCATCAATTACGCCTTCAGCCTCGCGCCGCATCTGGACCTGCTGTGGTCCTGCTGGGCCGGGTTGATCTTCGTCCTGCGCGACATGGTTCAGGTCCGCTACGGGCACTGGTCGCTCGCCGCCATGCTGGGCGCCACGGTGCTGTCCTTCCTGCTGGCCGATCCCTTCGTCGCCATGGCCAGCGTCACCGCCTTCGCGGTGTCGGAGGTGATCGACTGGGGCGTCTTCACCGTCACCCGCCGCCCGCTGCGCGACCGGCTGTGGATCAGCGCCGCCCTGTCGGTGCCGGTGGACACGGCGCTGTTCTTCGGCATGCTCGACATCTGGGACCCGACCGTCTGGGCGGCCAGCCTCGCGTCCAAGCTGGCCGGCGTGTCCGCCGTGTGGATGCTGATGCGCGTGCGGGCGGCACGGCCGGCGGCAGCCTGATCCGGTTCCGGATTTGGCAATCGCCGACTCGGGCGCCGACTCGGGCGCCGACTCGGGTGCCGACTGGGGCAAACGCCGTCACCCGTGCGGCGTTTCCCCGATGGAACCGGATGCCCGCGGCGTCGGCGATTGCCAAGAGCCCTCCGGCGTCAGGCCGCCGTGTCCACCGTCTGGCCGGTCCGGCTGGGGCCGTCGGCCTCGTCCGGGATCTCCACTAGGAAGATGGCGCCCCGGCCCGGACGCGACAGCACCCGCACCCGGTAGCCGAGCAGGCGGCTGAGCCGCGCCACGGTGGCGAGGCCGAGGCCGAGGCCCTTGCGCCGGTCGCGCTCCGGATTGCCGATCTGGTAGAAATCCTCGAAAATCAGGTGCAGCCGGTCCTGGGGGATGCCGGGGCCGGTGTCCTGCACCTTGATGGCGGTGAAGCCGCGCGCCTGCCGGCAGGTCACCCGGATGGTGCCGCTGTGGGTGTATTTCAGCGCGTTGTTCAGCAGGTTGCGCACGATCCGTTCCAGCATCGCCGGGTCGGTCGTCACGCGGGCGCCGCCGCAGGTGACGCGGAAGCCCAGCCCCTTGCCCGCCGCCTCCAGCCGGCCTTCCTCGCAGATGCGCTCCAGGAAGACCGGCAGGTCCAGCTCGGCAAGCTGCGGGCTGATCACGCCGGTCTCCAGCATGGCGATGTCCATCAGCGAGTTCAGCAGGCGCTGGGTCGCCTCGAACCCGTCGCGGGCGGCGTCCACCAGCTTGCGCAGGGCCGGACCCTCCGCCTGTTCGCCGATCATGTGCAGATAGATGCCCAGCGTTTGGAGCGGCTGGCGCAGGTCGTGGCTGGCCGCGGCCAGGAAGCGCGATTTGGCGGCGTTGGCCTGCTCCGCCTCCGCCCGCGCCAGCGCCAGCGCGTCGTAGCTGCGGCGCAGCTCCGCCATGCGGTCGCGGTCCTGAAGCACCGAATTGACGGTGGCGACCAGAAGCAGCGTGATGATGAGGCCGGCGAACAGCACCGCGCGCGGCGTGGCGCTGGCCACGCTCTTCTCGAAGGCGCCGGTGCCGGACAGGACCAGCGTCCAGGGGCGCCCGAACACGTCGATGTGGCGGACGTCCTGAAAGGCCGCCGCCCGGCCGGACGCGGAATCGAACATCAGCGAGTCCGGCGTGGCCTCCCCCCCGTCATGGACGCGGACGTCCAGGAATTCGGACGCGCCCTGGCTCATGATGCTGCGCATCAGGTCGTGCGCACGGAAGGGGCTGTAGACGAAGCCGAGCAGCGCCTCCCGCCGGTCGGCGGCGGTGGTCAGCGGCTGGTGCTGGTCGTAGACGGGCACGTAGATGAGGAAGCCGGGCTGCACGTCCTGATCGGTTTCCTGGACCAGCCGCAGCCGGGCGGTGGCCGCGGCGGCCCCGCTGGCGCGGGCGCGTTCCATGGCGGCGCGGCGGGTCGGCTCGGCGTGCATGTCGAAGCCGAAGGCCCGCAGGTTGCGGCTGGCGAAAGGCTCGATGTAGACGATGGGAAAATACTCGGGCCGTTCGCCTTCCGGCGTCACGCGGTAGTTGTAGAAGCCGGCGGCGTGAAGCGACGCCTCGTGCTGCTCCCGGTCGGCGGCCTTCACGCGCCGGGCGTAGCCGATGGCGTGGATGCCGGGGTAGCGGTCCTCCACATGCAGGCCGGTGACGTAGGTGCGCCACTCCGTCCGGCTGACCTGCCCGCCGCCCGCGTCCACCATCGCCACGGCGCCCTGGAGCATTTGCTCGTAGGTGTCCAGCCGTGCCGTGATGTCGCCGTTCAGATCGCGGGTCAGGGCGCGGAAGCGCGCTTCCGCCAGCCGTTGGTTCTGTTCGGTCAGCAGCAGCCAGGCGAGGCCGGTCAGCAGCAGCCCCAGCCCGAACACCAGCCAGCTTTCCCAGGAGCGGAACAGCCGGCCGCCGGGATCGGCGGTGTGGGCGCGTTTGGGCTCCGGTGGCGCCGGCCGGGGTGGCGGTAAGGGAGCGCCCATGCCGGTCCGCCCCTTCACGCCGTGCCGGCGGGCCGCTCCCGCAGCACCTTGGTCAGCACGGCCTGGAGATGGGGCGGCAGCACCGGCTTCTGCAGGACGGTCAGCCCGCGGGCGCGGGCGTCGCGCAGCCCGTCGGTGGAGGTGTCGCCGGTGATGATGACGCCCGGCACCTCCGCTCCGGCCTCCGCCCGGATGCGGTCGATGGCTTCCACGCCGGTGCGCCCTTCGCGCAGACGGTAGTCGGCCAGGATGGCGTGCGGTGTTTCCCCGGCGGCGGACAGGCGGTCGACGGCCTCGCCCTCGCTCTCTGCGGTGACGACCCGGTACCCCCACATCTCCAGGAGGAGGTTGAGGGCCTGCAAAACCGTGCGCTCGTCGTCGATCACCATGACGAGCTTGTTCCCGTCGTCGTCACCCGCAGGAATCACAGCGTCCAATCCATCCGTTCGGAAAGGCCGGTGATCATACAGATCAGCCGGCAGCCAGCGAGAAAAGAGTACCGCACCCGTGAGACGGGCGCCATGCGAAGGGCCGCCCGTGTAGCACAGACAATGGTTTATTCGGTCAGTACAATTGTCCTATTACCTCCATTGCGTCGCCTGGCCGACGCGGCAAAGCCCCGCATCCATGGTGATTCCCATCAAAAGCATTGAGATGCCGGGGCGCATCGTCCATTCTTCCGGCCCTTCGGACAGTCCTATGACCTTCTTTCGGGCGGCGGCAATGACGGGCGAACGCATCTATCTCTATGACACCACGTTGCGCGACGGGGCGCAGACCCAGGACGTGGATTTCTCCGTCGCCGACAAGATCGCCATCGCCCGCGACCTCGACCGGCTGGGGATCGACTATGTGGAAGGCGGCTGGCCCGGCGCCAACCCGACCGACGACCAGTTCTTCGCCGAGGCGCCGGATCTCGCCCGCTCCACCTTCACCGCCTTCGGCATGACGCGCCGTCCGGGCCGCAGCACCGCCAACGACCCGCAACTCGCCGCCCTGATCCAGTCCAGGGCGCGCGCCGTCTGCATCGTCGGCAAGACCTGGGACTTCCATGTCGATGTGGCGCTGGCCATCCCGCGCGAGGAGAACATCGAGCTGATCGCCGACAGCATCGCCGCCCTGAAGGCCGCGAAGGGCGAGGCGCTGTTCGACGCGGAGCATTTCTTCGACGGCTACAAGCGCAACCCGGCCTACGCCGCCGCCTGCGTCAAGGCCGCCTACGAGGCGGGCGCCCGCTGGGTCGTGCTGTGCGACACCAACGGCGGCACGCTGCCGCACGAGATCGACGAGATCGTCCGCCAGGTGATCGGGGAGCATGGCATCCCCGGCGACCGGCTGGGCATCCATTGCCACAACGACACCGAGAACGCCGTCGCCAACTCGCTGGCCGCTGTGCGCGCGGGCGTGCGGATGGTGCAGGGGACCATCAACGGGCTGGGCGAGCGCTGCGGCAACGCCAACCTCGTCTCCCTCATCCCGTCGCTGATGCTGAAGATGGGCCATGACGTCGGCATCAAGCCCGCCGACCTGCCGCTGCTGACCGAAATCAGCCGCAAGTTCGACGAGCGGCTGAACCGCGCGCCCAACCGCCACGCCCCCTACGTCGGCGCCAGCGCCTTCGCCCACAAGGGCGGGCTGCACGTCTCCGCCGTGGAGAAGGACCCGTCCTCCTACGAGCATGTGGCGCCGGAATCGGTGGGCAACCGCCGGCAGATCGTCATGTCGGACCAGGCCGGGCGCTCCAACGTCATCGCGCGGCTGCGCGAGATGGGCATGGCCGTGGACCCGAAGGACGAGCGGCTGAACCGCCTGCTCGACCTCGTGAAGCAGCGCGACACCGAGGGCTATGCCTACGACACCGCCGAGGCCAGCTTCGAGCTTCTGGTCCGCCGCGAGCTGGGCGAGGTGCCGGACTATTTCACCCTGAAGCGCTTCCACGTCACCGACGAGCGCCGCTACAACGCCAAGGGCGAACTGGTGGTGGAGTCCGAGGCCGTCGTCCGCGTGAAGATCGGCGGCAAGGAGTATCACGAGGTGGCGTCGGGCAACGGCCCGGTGAACGCGCTGGACACCGCGATGCGCAAGGCGCTGGAGCCGCTGTACCCGCTGCTGGACGGGGTGAAGCTGTCCGACTACCGCGTGCGCATCCTGGCGGCCAAGGACGGCACCGGCGCCATGCCGCGCGTGCTGATCCGCTCGCGCAACGGCGACGGGTCGGAATGGTCCACGCTGGGCGTCTCCACCAACATCATCGAAGCGTCGATGGAGGCGCTGGTGGACAGCTACACCTTCAAGCTGTTCAAGGGCGGGGCGGTGTCGCGGGGGTGACGTTGGTGCTTTGCGGGGTGCCGCTTTGCGGGCGGTGAACCACGAAGACACGAAGGACACAAAGATTCTCACGAAGAGGTTTTCGAAGGGGCGGCGTTCGGCCTTGCCGCCGCGTTTTTCACCACAGAGACACAAAGACACAGAGAAAAAAGAGATATGCGTGCGGCTGGCTGGCTGTTTCCAACGTGCTCTCTGTGTCTTTGTGTCTCTGTGGTTCACCGGCTTCGGGAAGACACCCGTGCAACGGGCTGAACGGCGCCCGCCCGTGAAACCCTTTGTGTCCTTCGTGTCTTTGTGGTGAAAATCCGCCGGCGCCCCCGGCGCGTTATCACCCCGCCGACACACCACGCACTGTCCTGAACCGATGACCTCCGGCAAAGACCCCAACCGGCCCTCCGTCCTGGGCGGCCCGACCATCATTCTCGTGCAGCCCCAGCTTGGCGAGAACATCGGCGCCTGCGCGCGGGCCATGCTGAATTGCGGCCTGACCGAGCTGCGTCTGGTGAAGCCGCGCGACGGCTGGCCGAACGAGAAGGCGGTGGCCGCGGCGTCCGGCGCCGACCTCGTGCTGGACGGGGCGAAGCTCTACGACACGACGGCGGAGGCCGTGGCCGACCTGAACGTGGTCTTCGCCACCACCGTGCGCACCCGCGGCATGATCCAGGAATTCGTCACGCCCCGCGTCGCGGCGGGGGAACTGCGCGCCCATTTCGACGCCGGGCACAAGACGGGCGTGCTGTTCGGGCCGGAGCGCACGGGGCTGGTCAACGACGACCTGACGCTGGCGGAAAAGCTGATCACCGTGCCGCTGAACCCGTCCTTCTCCTCGCTCAATCTGGCGCAGGCGGTCCTGCTGATCGGCTACGAGTGGTTCCAGACCGGGGAGATCCCGCCGGACCGCGTGCTGCACACCGGCCAGACCCGCCCGGCGACCAAGGCGGAACTGCTGAACTTCTTCGAGCATCTGGAAGGCGACCTGGACCGCACCGGCTTCTTCACGACGCCGGAGAAGCGCCCCTCCATGGTCCGCACCCTGCGCAACGCGCTTGAGCGGATGCAGATGACCGAACAGGAGGTCCGCACCTTCCACGGCGTCATCGCCGCGCTGACCGGACGCCGCAAGGGCGAAGCGTAACCTCTTTCCTTCCGGGGGGAAACGCGGCCTATACTGCCCCTCATGGAATACACCCTGCAGCATATGGACGTTGGCCTCGTCCTGCTCGACGGCGACCGGCGCGTGGTGTCGGTCAACGCCGCCGTGGCGCGGATGCTGGGCCGCGACCGTCCGCTGCTGGGCGCCAGCCTGCACGACCTGCACCCGCCGGGAAGCCGCGCGAAGGTGGAGCTTCTGCTGGCCGCGGCGCACGATCCGGACTCCCCGGCGGTGGCCAGCTCCATGATGGTGGCGCTGCCGGGGCGGACCATCGTGGTGAAGGCCACCGCCCTGCCGCCGGGCGGCGGCGCCGCGCTGGCCCTGATGCTGTTCGAGGTGAACGGGAAGACGGCCGGCATCCCGCCCGAACCGGGTCCTCCACCCTCCGCCGATGCGGTGCCCGAACCCGTCACGCCGCTGGTCAAGCTGCCGATCACGACGCGCCAGGGCGTGGTGCTGATCGATCCCGCCGACGCGGTCTATGTGCAGGCCGACGGCCATTACACGCGGGTTCACACGGTGGATGGGGCCTTCTTCTGCTCCCTCTCCCTGTCGGAGCTGGAGGCGCGGCTCGACAAGCGGCAGTTCGTGCGGGCGCACCGCCGTTATCTGGTCAATCTGCGCCACGCCCAGGCCATCGACCGCAGCGACGGGCGGGCCGCCTTCGTCATGGCCGCGCCCGGCTCCCCCCGCGTGCCGGTCAGCCGCGGGCGGATCGAGCGGCTGAAGAAACTGCTGGCCCTCTGAAGCTCTTCCCCTTGCGCGCATCAGGGTTGTTCCCACCGCCTTGTGACATCCCGCGGTGGTTGATCCGTCTCAATCGCTCCGCTCCGGCATCGGCGTAGAACAGGGCCATGGCCGGCGCCCGCATCGGGCGGGCGCCACGATGACGAGGAGAAAGGCCATGGCTTTCCTGGACGACGACCGCGCCTATGTGGACCAGCTCGTGGTGGAGTATTACGGCGACCGCCTCGCCGGGCTCGCGCCGGAGCGTCTCGCCGCGCTGCATGACCTGTTCGGTGAGGTGATGTGGCACGAGGGGATCGAGGCGCTGACCCCGCAGCGGCTGAACACGCTTTTGGAATTCAGCGCTGAGGAACTGTCGCACGCCGCCTGAGCGGTGAAGGCGCGAACCGTTCGCGCAGGACACCCGCCGTTCACGCCGTCCGCCCGCCGTTCGTGCAGCGGGTCTTGTCCCTGGACCCGCCTTCCGCGATGAGAAAGGTCAACGCCGCCTCATTGCTGGGAAACACGACCGTGGACGCAACCGACACTCCCGACCGCTACGTCTCCTTCAAGGGCATCGACTGCGAGGGCAATTCCCGCCGCATCATCGAGCGCCTCTACATGCACATCGACGACCCGGCCAAGACCAATGCCTTCTGGGAACGCTTCCGGGCGAAGCTGGCCGTGGCCGACGATCCGTTGAAGCGTCAGGCGGACGGGCTGTGCCTGCTCTGCGCCAACGTCTATTACATCTCCGATCTGTTCGAGGAGCATGAGGACGAGGAAGGGCTGGCCATGCTGCGCCAGCTTGAGGACGAGTGCTGCTGACGCTCCGTCTTGGATTCACCGTTTGACGACTCATGGTTTGACGACTCATGGTTTGACGACTCATGGTTTGACGACTCATGGTTTGACAAGGCGCGCCGAATCCGTATAGTGCGCGCCTTCACTCCTGGGAAAGCGGGCGTGCCTCTTGTTTGCGCCCCGTCTGCGGCCTGTTCCGCGGAACTACCGGGACAAAACCAACTCGTGTTTCATCGAGGACCAAAATGGCCAAGCGTCAACAGTCCAAGTACAAGATCGATCGCCGCCTCGGCGTCAACCTCTGGGGCCGTGGCAAGTCGCCGATCAACAAGCGTGAGTATGGCCCGGGCCAGCACGGCCAGCGCCGCAAGAAGCCGTCCGACTACGGCCTGCAGCTCATGGCGAAGCAGAAGCTGAAGGGCTACTACGGCAACATCGGCGAGAAGCAGTTCCGCCGCATCTACGCCGAGGCCGTGCGCCGCAAGGGCGACACCGGCGAGAACCTGGTGGGCCTGCTGGAGCGCCGCCTGGACGCGGTGGTCTACCGCATGAAGCTCGCGCCGACCCCGTTCGCCGCGCGCCAGATCATCAACCACGGCCATATCCTGGTCAACGGCCGCCGCCTGAACATCCCGTCGGCCCAGATCAAGGAAGGCGACACCATCGAGGTGCGCGCCAAGTCCAAGCAGATGGCCCTCATCCTGGAGGCCGTGGCCTCGGGTGAGCGCGACATCCCGGACTATCTGGAAGTCGACACCGGCGCCCTGAAGGGCCGCTTCGTCCGCGTCCCGCTGCTGGCCGACATTCCGTACCCGGTCCAGATGGAACCGAACCTGGTCGTCGAGTTCTACTCGCGCTGACCGTTCGGCCCAGCCGACACGCGACCAGTCGATACGCGAAAGGCCGCGCCTCCGGGCGCGGCCTTTTCCGTTGAGAGAAACGGCTTCAGCAAGGTGTCCGCAAAACCCCTTCGGGCAGGACCGCCCCATGGAGAATGCGCAAAACCCTCAGCGTTTCCGGCCCCTGGCGGCGGTAATAGATTATGTGGCGGTCGAATCCGGCAACCGGCCAAGCGCGAATGCCGTGGAGCGCCGGATTCCGCCAAAGCCGGGTGGACCCTATGTCGGGATGTTCGGCGATCCGGGCGAAGCTGTGGTCTATGGCGGTCAGGAACCGCTCGGCAGCCGCTTCATCCTGAAGACCGATGTATGTGAAATGGTCAAGAATATCCTTCCGGGCGCGTGGGCTTGGAAGGATGCGCACGGCGCTCAGGCGTCCTTTCGAGCGGCAGCCAGCGCAGCCCGGCATTCGGCCCGCATCGTCTCGGCACTCCACTCTTCGCCGTCCCCTTCCAGCCCCTCCAGCAAGGCGCTTTCCAGAGCGTTGTCGGATGCATCACGGGCATCGGCAGCGATCAGATGGGCGAGATAGGAGGCAACATCTCGAAAGCCGGCTTCGCTGGCGCGGCGTTCAGCCATCTGTTCGATGCTGCGCGGCAGAATCACGCTCATGCCCATCTCCTTCGCTTGGTTCAGGATAACAGCCGATTCTTGGAACGGGCAACCACTGCGCTGGTGGTGGTGAAGCAGAAAGAAAAAAGCCGGAACCCTTGCGGGTCCCGGCCTTGAGGGGCGGGGGTCGGGGGCAACCCCCGCGGGGGAGAGGGATCAGGCGTCCACCGTTTCCAGCGCCGGATAATCGGTGTAGCCGCGGGCGTCGCCGCCGTAGTAGCTGGCCTTGTCCGGCGTGTTCAGCGCCGCGTCGCGGCGGAAGCGCTCCGGCAGGTCGGGGTTGGCGATGAAGGGCTCGCCGAAGCTCACCGCGTCCGCCGCACCGGCGGCGATGGCCGCCTCGGCCTGCTCCTTGCTGTAGCCGCCGTTGATGATGAAGGGACCCTTGAAGATCCGGCGCAGTTCCGCTGCGAGGTGCGGGGCGCCTTCCGGCGGGGCCATATGATGGCCGGGCTGGCCCTCGATGACGTGCAGGAAGGCGAGGCCGAAGGGGTTCAGCGCCTCCGTGACGTGGGTGTAGAGCGCCCGCGGGTCGCTGTCCGCCATGTCGTTGAAGGTGCCGGTCGGCGACAGCCGCACGCCGACGCGGCCCGCGCCCACGGCGGTGGTCACCGCGTCCACGATCTCCAGAAGGAAGCGCGCCCGGTTCTCCACGCTGCCGCCGTAGCGGTCGGTGCGCTTGTTGCTGCGGTCGCGCAGGAACTGGTCGATCAGATAGCCGTTCGCCCCATGGATCTCCACGCCGTCCAGCCCGGCGTCGAACACCGCGCGCTTGGCGGCGTCGGCGAAGGCCTTGACCAGACCGGGGATCTCGTCGGTCGCGAGGGCGCGCGGGGTGGGGAAGGGCGCCAGACCCTGGCTGGTGTAGGACTGGCCGGCGGCGGCGATGGCCGAGGGGGCGACCGGCAGGGCGCCGCCCGGCTGGAATTCCGTGTGGGAGATGCGCCCGACGTGCCAGATCTGCGCGGCGATCAGCCCGCCCTTGGCGTGGACCTCCTCGGCGATGCGGCGCCAGGCGAGGGTCTGCGTGTCGGTGTGGATGCCCGGCGTGCTGGGATAGCCCTGCGCGGTGGCCGAAACCTGCGTCGCCTCGGTGATGATGAGGCCGGCGGAGGCGCGCTGCCCGTAATACTCGGCCATCAGCGGGGTGGGGACGTTGCCGTCGCCCGCGCGGCTGCGGGTCATCGGCGCCATGATGACGCGGTTCGGCAGTTCCATGGAGCCAAGGCGCAGCGGCGTGAACAGGTCGGCGGTGCTCATGATGCGGTTGCCCTCTCGATTCGACATCGGGTCCCGAAATGGGGGTCCGGGGTTCCGCGGTCTGGGCGGTGCCCGGTATGTATGTGCGTACATACTTGCCCGCGTCACGCGGGCTTGTCAAGTATGCGCGTGCATACCTATTATCATTTCAGCCGCCACACGGACCGGCGGCGCGTTCGAGGGCCTTTATCGTGGATGACACCGTTCCCAGAACCGACGCATCGGCGACCGACGGCGGCTGTTGCGCCGCCGGCACCGACACGCCCGCCCGCAAGCGGGACCGCGAGGCGACCAAGGGCGCCCTGCTGGACGCGGCGAAGATGGTCTTCGCCGAACGTGGGTTCGACGCCGCGACGACGCGCGACATCGCGGGCCGCGCGGGCGTGAACGAGCAGTTGATCCAGCGCTATTTCTCGGGGAAGGCCGGCCTGCTGCTGGCCGTGGTCGAACGCTACGGGCGCGAGGAGGGGAGCGGCTGCGCGATGCCGCCGCCCGGCGACGATCTGGAGGAGGATCTGGCGGCGTTCCTGCTGCACCAGCTCCGCCACGCCTGGAAGTGCCGCGACTTCACGCGGGTGATGCTGGCCCGCGCGCTGGTCGATCCGGACATCGCGAACGAGATGGCCCGCACCCTGTCGGAAAGCCGCATCCCCTGCCTGCTCACCCGGCTGGAGACCTTCCGGGCGCATGGCGCGATCGCGGCGGACGCCGACCTCGCCCATGTCGCGGCGGGCATCGCCACGCTCAGCTTCGGGCTGGGCTTCCTGGATCAGGTGGTGTTCGGGCGCTGCCCGGACCGGGTCAACGAGGTGGTGCGCACGCTGGCCCACACCATGGCCCACGGCCTCGCGCCGCGGGCCTGAAAGACGTCTTCATTCGGCGCGGCAGGCGGCGGCGCGGGCTTCGGCGCGCGCCGCGCGGTGGGTGAACAGCGCGTCCGCCGAATAGATCGCCAGCGCCACCCAGATACAGCCGAAGGCGATGAGGTGTGAGGAGGTGAACGCCTCCCCATAGACCGCCACGCCCAGCAGAAGCTGCCCGGTCGGGCCGATGTATTGCAGGATGCCGATGGTGGACAGCTTCAGCCGGGCGGCGCCGACCATGAACAGAACCAGCGGGATGGCGGTCACCGGGCCGGTCAAAACGATCAGCAGGTCGGTGCCGAGGCCGTGCACGCCGAAATTCCCCACCCCATGGGCGCTCAGCCACAGCAGGTAGGCGATGGCCGGCGGCACCAGGAGCGCCGTTTCCACCAGCAGCCCGATCAGCGGGTCGATGGCCGCCTTCTTGCGCACCAGCGCGTAGACTCCGAAGGTCAGCGCCAGCGACAGCGCCACCCAGGGCACCGACCCGTAGGACAGGACGAGGCTGAGCACGCCCGCCGCCGCGATCAGAACCGCCACGCCCTGCCGCTTCGACAGCCGCTCCTGAAGGAAGGCCATGCCCAGCAGCACGTTGATGATCGGGTTGATGTAGTAGCCGAGGCTCGTTTCGACGAGCCGGCCATCGCCGACGGCCCAGATGAAGATGGTCCAGTTGCTGCCGATCAGCGCCGTCGTCACCGCGAAGATGCCCAGCCGCCGCCAGCTTCCCACCCCGCGGATGATGCCGGACAGGCCGCGCGTCGGCACCAGCCACAGTCCGACCAGGACGACCGTCCACAGCACCCGGTGGGCGACGATCTCCACCGCCCCGACGTTGCCGAGCTGCTTGAAGAAGACCGGCGCCACCAGCCCCCAGATCAGGAAGGCGGCCAGGGCGGCGGCGAAGCCCAGGGTGGCGGGGTTGCGCCCGTCGGCCTGCGGCAAGGTGGGGGTCGGATTGTCGGCCATGCCCCCCTTTAGCATGCCCAAGATATGGGCGATATGGGCCGCCCCTCATGCCCGCACTGCGCGCCGGGAATGCCGCAGATCCCGCAGGGGTTTTGCCGGTCAGCCCCCGCCGCCGCCCGCGGTGCCGCTTCCGCTGCCGGACGGGGGACCGCTCCGGGGCATCGGACCGGACGAACCGGACATGCCGCGGCCCGGCGGGACGTTGGTGCCGACGCCCTCGCCGCGGACCAGCGCGCGGGCCTCGCGCAGGTGGGCCACGCAGCCGTCCGGGTCGCCCTTGCCGGCGGCGGACCGGGCCTCGCCCAGCAGGCCGCGCAGCCGGTCCTTCTGCTCCCCGGTCAGGGCGGTGTTGTTGCGCCCCCCGGCCATCGCCTTGTCGCCCAGAAACAGGTCGGAGAAGCGGGACACCTCGTCGCGGCAGGCGGTCAGCCGCTCCTGTTTCGGGACCGTGCCGTCCGGACCCTGCGCCTGTGCGGGAAGGGCCATCAAAGCCAGCAGCGCCGCCGCCGGAATCACGCGCCTGTTCATCACGCGCCTGTTCATGACCGGGCCTCCTCTTCCGAACCGTCACCTCCGCCGATGCGTCAGCGATGAAACAGGACGCGGCGGATGCGGGTTCCGCCAAAGAAAAAGGGCTCCGCCGTGGCGGAGCCCTTCCGATGCCTTCGGCGGGGATGGCGGATCAGGCGTTGGCGCCCGTCGCGATGCCCTTGTCGGCCAGCAGGGTCTGGAGTTCGCCCGACTCGTACATCTCGCGCACGATGTCGCAGCCGCCGACCAACTCGCCCTTGACGTAGAGCTGCGGGAAGGTCGGCCAGTTCGAATAGTCCTTCAGCCCCTGGCGCAGGCCCGGGTCCTCCAGGATGTTCACGCCCTTGAACTTCACGCCGACGGTGCCGAGCACCTGGACGACGGCGGCGGAGAAGCCGCACTGCGGGAAGACGGGGGTGCCCTTCATGTACAGCACGACATCGTTGCCCTTGATGTCCTGCTCGATCCGATCCTTGACGTTCTGGTCAACCATGTCTCTCGACCTTCTTCCGATGTAGTCGTGTCTTGGCTCAATCGCGTCTTGGCTTGGCTGCCGTCTCACGCGCCTTCCGGCACGGCGGTCGTCAGGGCCAGCGCGTGCAGTTCGCCGCCCATCTTACCCTGAAGCGCGGCGTAGACCATCTGGTGCTGCTGCACGCGGGACTTGCCCTTGAAGGCCGCCGACGTGACCAGCGCGGCGTAGTGGTCGCCGTCGCCGCGCAGGTCGGCGATCTCCACCGTCGCGTCCGGAATGCCTTCCCTGATCAGCTTTTCGATCACCGCGGCTTCCATCGCCATGGCCGTCATCCCGTTCCGTCTCACCATGCCCGTACGGGCCTCGCCGGTATAATTAGGCCGGGAGGCAAGGTTTGTCATCGGAGAAGCGACGACATTCCGCGGTGCGGAGCGTTGGCAGTGCTTGCTCCCCTCCCTGACCCTTCCCCCGCTGTTGCAGGGGAGGGAAGCGGGAAGGGTGGGGGCAAGGGCGTGGGCACAAACAAAAAGGCCGGGCGACGTGTCCGCCGCCCGGCCTTCCGTTCCTCAACCGCGTCCGATCACTCGGCGGCGGCCATGTAGCCGGGCAGCCACGCCTCGTTGGCCTTCTTCAGGCGGGCGATGGTGATCGCCTCGCCGCCGCGGCCGGTCAGCGCCGTGCCGTTGGTCTTGCCGAGCACGCTCACCGGCACGCCGGCGGCCTTGGCCTTCTCCTGCACCGCGGCGGCGTTCTCCGCACGGACGGCCAGGACGTAGCGGCCCTGGTCCTCGCCGAACAGAACGCCGGCGTCCGCGCCGTCCAGGCCGGTCAGGGCGGCGCCGACGCCGCCGGCCATGGCCATCTCGGCCACGGTGACCAGCAGGCCGCCGTCCTGGATGTCGTGGCTCGACACCACCAGACCCTCGGCGATCAGGCCGCGGACGAACTCGCCGTTGCGGCGCTCCACCGCCAGATCGACCGGCGGCGGCGGACCGTCCTCGCGGCCCAGGATCTCCCGCAGGTAGAGCGACTGGCCGAGATGGCCGGTGCCCTCGCCGACGAGCAGGATCGTGTCGCCCTCGTTCCGGAAGGCGATGCCGACCGCGATCAGGGCGTCCGGCAGCAGGCCCACGGCGCCGATGGCCGGGGTCGGCAGGATCGCCTCGCCGTTGGTCTCGTTGTAGAGCGACACGTTGCCCGACACGACCGGGAAGTCCAGCGCGCGGCAGGCGTCAGCCATGCCCTGGATGGCGCCGACGAACTGGCCCATGATCCGCGGCTTCTCGGGGTTGCCGAAGTTCATGTTGTCGGTGACGGCCAGCGGCAGGGCGCCGACGGCGGACAGGTTGCGGTACGCCTCGGCCACCGCCTGGGCGCCGCCGCGCACCGGGTCGGCGAGGCAGTAGCGCGGGGTGCAGTCGGTGGTGACGGCGATGCCCTTGGTCTGGCCGGGCAGACGCACCACGCCCGCGTCGGCCTGACCCGACATGTAGCGGGTGTCGCCGTTGACGAGGCTGTCATACTGCTCCCAGATCCAGCGCTTGGACGCCTGATCGGGGCAGGAGACGATCTTTTCCAGGATCTCGCCCAGCGTCCGGTCCGCCGGCAGGACACGCACGGCGTCCTCCAGCTCCGCGGCGGCCGGGGTCGGCTCCCACGGGCGGTCGTAGAGCGGCGAGGCGTTGGAGACCGGCGCGATCGGCATGTCGCACCAGGTCTGGCCGTGCATCTTGATGACCAGCTTGCCGGTGTCGGTCAGCGTGCCGATCACGGCGAAGTCCAGCTCCCACTTGTCGAAGATCGCCTTGGCGACCTCCTCGCGGCCGGGCTTCAGGATGATCAGCATGCGCTCCTGGCTTTCGGAGAGCATGATCTCGTAGGGGGTCATCCCCTCCTCGCGCATCGGCACGTCGTCGAGCACCAGCTCGATGCCGAGCCCGCCCTTGCCGGCCATCTCGACCGAGGAGGAGGTGAGGCCCGCCGCACCCATGTCCTGGATGGCGACGATGGCGTCCGTCTCCATCAGCTCCAGGCAGGCTTCGATCAGCAGCTTCTCGGTGAAGGGGTCGCCGACCTGCACGGTCGGGCGCTTCTCCTCCGAATCCTCGCTGAACTCGGCGGACGCCATGGTGGCGCCGTGGATGCCGTCGCGGCCCGTCTTGGAGCCGACATAGACCACCGGATTGCCGATGCCCGCGGCGGCGGAGTAGAAGATCCGGTCGGCCTTGGCCACGCCCACGGTCATCGCGTTGACCAGGATGTTGCCGTTGTAGGCCGGGTGGAAGTTGGTCTCGCCGCCGATGGTCGGCACGCCGACGCAGTTGCCGTAATGGGCGATGCCGGCCACCACGCCCGACACCAGATGGCGGGTCTTGGGATGCTCGGGCGAACCGAAGCGCAGCGCGTTCATGTTCGCGATGGGCCGGGCGCCCATGGTGAACACGTCGCGCAGGATGCCGCCCACGCCCGTCGCCGCACCCTGGAAGGGCTCGATGTAGGACGGGTGGTTGTGGCTCTCCATCTTGAAGATGATGGCGTCGCCGTCGCCGGCATCGACCACGCCGGCGTTCTCGCCGGGGCCGCAGATGACCTGCGGGCCGGTGGTCGGCAGCGTCATCAGCCACTTCTTCGACGACTTGTAGGAGCAATGCTCCGACCACATGACCGAGATGATGCCCAGTTCCGTGTAGGTCGGCTTGCGGCCCAGGATCTCCAGGGCGCTGTTGTATTCCCCTTCGGACAGGCCGAACTCGCGGGCCATCTCCAGGGAGACTTCGGGCTGCTGCGCGGTGGTCACGACAGGGCCTCCACCAGACCGTCGAACATGGGCTTGCCGTCGGTGTTGCCGTGGAAGGCGGACACCGCGTCCTCGGGGTGCGGCATCAGGCCGAGCACGGTGCGCTTGGCGTTGAAGATGCCGGCGATGCTGTCCAGCGAACCGTTCGGGTTCCAGTCGTTCGGGTTCCAGCGCGGGTCGGCGCTGCCCTCGTCGCTGACGTAGCGGAAGGCCACCTGCCCCTCGCCGTCCAGACGCTTCACCGTCTCCGCGTCGGTCCAGTAGTTGCCGTCGCCGTGCGCCACGGGATAGCGGACGATCTGGCCCTTGCGGTACTTGGCGGTGAAGGGGCTGTCCGTGTTCTCCACCCGCAGGTGCACGGTGCGGCAGATGAACTTCAGCTTGGCGTTGCGCATCAGCGCGCCGGGCAGCAGCCCCGCCTCGGTGATGATCTGGAAGCCGTTGCAGATGCCGAGCACCCGCACGCCCTGATCGGCCCGCGCCTTGACCTCGCGCATGATCGGCGAGTGCGCCGCCATGGCGCCGGAGCGCAGATAGTCGCCATAGGAGAAGCCGCCCGGGACGAGGATCAGATCGACCTTGGGCAGTTCGGTGTCGCGGTGCCAGACCAGATGCGGCTTGGTTCCGCTGGCGGCCTCCAGCGCGGCGACGGCGTCGCGTTCGCGGTTGGAGCCGGGGAAAACGATGACGGCGGCCTTCATGGGGCTTGGAAAATCCGGCGTCGTGGGGGGAACGGTTCGAGGCCGGACACTAAAGGTCCGGCCCCGGCAAAGCAAGGGCAAGCGCCCCCCAATTCTCCCTTATCGGCCCCTCAGCGGAACGCCGGGGCGTCCCCTTCCGGGTAGGCGCTGATCTGGTGCAGCGCGAGGTCGGCCCCGCGGTGCTCCTCCTCCGCGTCGAGGCGGATGCCCACGGTCTTCTTCAGCAGGCCGTAGACCAGCAGGCCCGCCAGGAGGCCGAAGCCCGCCCCGCCCAGCGTCCCCACGATCTGCGCCGGCAGCGACACGCCGCCCATGCCGCCCAGGGCCTCCTGCCCGAAGACGCCGGCCAGGATGCCGCCGGTCAGGCCGCACAGCCCGTGCAGCGGCCAGACGCCCAGCACGTCGTCGATCTTCCAATTGATCTGGCACTTGTTGAAGGCCCAGACGAACAGCAGCCCGGCGAACCCGCCGGTGACCAGGGCGCCCAGCGGGTGCATCACGTCCGACCCGGCGCAGACCGCGACCAGCCCGGCCAGCGCGCCGTTGTGCACGAAGCCCGGATCGTTGCGGCTGATGACCAGCGAGGCGACGATGCCGCCGACCATCGCCATCAGCGAATTGATGGCGACCAGCCCGGACACGCCCTCCAGCGTCTGCGCGCTCATCACGTTGAAGCCGAACCAGCCCACGGCCAGCACCCAGGCCCCCAGCGCCAGGAAGGGGATGTTCGACGGCGGAATGGCGACCAGCGACCCGTCGCGGCGGTAGCGCCCGCGCCGGTTGCCCAGCATCAGCACGGCGCCCAGCGCCACCCAGCCGCCGAAGGCGTGCACCACGACGGACCCCGCGAAATCGTGGAAGGGCTGGCCGAAGCTGGCCGTCATCCACTCCTGGAGGCCGAGCCGCGTGCCCCACACCGTGCCTTCCAGCGCCGGGTAGAAGAACGCGATCAGCAGCAGCGTGGCGCAGGCCTGCGGCCAGAACCGCGCCCGCTCCGCGATGCCGCCCGACACGATGGCGGGGACGGCGGCGGCGAAGGTTGCCAGGAAGAAGAACTTCACGAGGTCGTAGCCGTAGGCCGCGAAGCCCGCGGCGCCCTTGCCGACCAGCGTGTGCGCGTCGGCGAAGAAGTCCACGCCGTAGGCCACCGCGTAGCCGACGAAGAAGTAGGCGATGGTGGACATGGCAAAGTCCGACAGGATCTTCACCAGCGCGTTCACCTGGTTTTTCTCGCGGACGGTTCCGGCCTCCAGCAGAGCGAAGCCGCAATGCATGGCGAGCACCATCACGGCGCCGATGAGGATGAAAAGAACGTCTCCGCCGGTCTTCGCTGCACCCATTTTGCACAAACCTTCAGCATATGCCTAAAAATCGGTCATATTGATAAAGGTTTGGGCAGATTTATGCAAGCTTTGAATCGCTCCTTTCGCGAGCATCCGCTCCGGCGATGGCGCAAAAGGAAGGCAAAGCGCGTCCGTGGCGTCCGAAGGCGCTGCAAGCGGTGTGCCGCGGGGTGCGGGGGATCAGGGGGGAGGCGGATCGCCGCCGGGCGCGGCCTCCGCGGCCTGCGCGGTCAGCCAGTCGCGGAACTGCGGCGTCTCGGTGTGGCCGCGCTGGCGGCTCTCCAGCAGGTAATAATGGCCGGACACCACGCCATTGCCGTCCAGGGGCGTCGTCAGCCGCCCGGTCTCCAGCGGGCGTTCCACGAACAGGCGGGGCACGATGGCGACGCCCAGCCCATCCTCCGCCGCCTGGATGGCGAAATAGGTGTGGTCCACCTCCATCCGGCTGCGGAAAGCATCCAGCTCCAGCCCGTGGGCCGTGCTCCAGGCCGGCAGCAGGTCGGCGCGGGCGCGGATGGTGATGACCGTCCGGCGGGTCAGGTCGGCGGGGGTGCGCAGCGTGTCCAGACCTGGCAGGGACGGGCTGCACACCGGCACGCAGCGCTCCGGCATCAGGGGCAGCGGCTTCAGCCCGGCGAAATGGGCAGGGTCGCGGCGGATGGCGTAGTCGAAGGGCCGGCTGGTGTCGATCGGGCCGGGAGCGGTGGACAGCGACACCTCCAGCTCCGGAAAGCGCCGCTGGAACAGGGGCAGGCGCGGCAGCAGCCAGTGCATGGCGAAGGTCGGGATGCAGTCCACCCGCAGGGTCCGCCGCCCGCCGCCGTCCAGGAGCGTGTCGGTCGCCTGCTGGATCTCGGTGAACAGGTCGGCGATGCGGGTGAAATAGCGCGCGCCGGCCTCGGTCAGCCGGACCTGCCGCTGGCTGCGGTCGAACAGGGGGATGCCGAGGAACAGCTCCAGGCCGCGGATCTGGCGGCTGACCGCGCCGGGGGTGACGTTCAGCTCCTCCGCGGCGAGGCGGAAGCTGGAATGGCGGGCGGCGGCGACGAAGGCGCGCAGGGCGTTCAGCGGCGGGAAGCGGGAGGGCATCCGTTGAGTTTTTCTCACCGGTCGGCGGAAGACAAGTCGTTTGTCGGTTTCCTACCGGCTGGCTAGGGTGCGCCCGTTCCTTCCGTCGCTCCTTCGGTCCGTCATGTCGCACATCACCCGCAGGCTGGTCTGGTTCCTCGGCGTCTCGCAGCTTCTGTGCTGGGGGATTTCCTATTACCTGATCGCGATCTTCGGAAACCCCATGGCCGCCGACCTGGGCTTGAGCCTGCCGGTGGCCTTCGGCGGCTTCACGGCGGCGCTGCTGGTGATGGGGGTGGTGTCGGGCAGCGTCGGGCGGGCCATCGACCGCTGGGGCGGACGCCCGGTGATGGTCGCGGGCTCGCTTCTGACGGCGGTGGGGTGCCTGGGGCTGGCGGCCTCCACGGGGCTGGTGAGCTACTACGCCTCCTGGCTGGTGCTGGGGCTGGCCATGCGGGCGAGCCTGTACGAGGCGGCCTTCGCCGCCCTGGCCCGGCTGGGCGGGCCGCAGGCGCGGCGGCCCATTTCGCAGATCACCCTGCTGGGCGGGCTGGCCTCCACGGTGCTGTGGCCGGTGGGGCAGGCGATGGCCGACGCCTGGGGCTGGCGCGGCGCCCTGGTCGCCTACGCCGTCATCGCGCTTCTGACCGTCCCGCTGCACGCCGCCATTCCCTCCGACCGCTATGTGCGGGAGGCGGGACCGGCGGGGGGCACGCCGTCCGGGGCGGGAGACCCGCGGCGGCGGAGCTGGGTCGCGCCGCTGTTCTACATGGTGATGACGACGGCGGTGGGGGTGCTGACCTCGGCGATGTCGGCGCACATGATCGGCATCCTGGTCGGGCTGGGGGCGGCGCCCGCGGCGGCGGTGTGGATCTCCACGGTCCGCGGCGTCGGCCAGTCCTCGGCCCGGCTGTGCGAGGTGCTGTCGGGCGCCCGCCTGCACCCCACGGCCCTGGCCCTGCTCGCCTGCGGCCTGCTGCTGCCCGGCTTCCTGATCGGGCTGTGGAGCGGCGAGGTGCTGGCCGCGGGGGTTGCCTTTTCCCTGCTGTTCGGGGCCGGCGCCGGGCTGGCGACCATCGTGCGCGGCACGCTGCCGCTGGTGCTGTTCGACCCGCTGAGCTATGGCCGGACGGTCGGGCGGCTGCTGGTGCCGAGCTTCTACGCCGCCGCCCTGGCGCCCATGGGCTATGCGGTGATCATCGAGCGGGCGGGGGAGACGGCGGCGCTGCTGCTGTCCGCGGTGCTTGCGGTCGTGGCGGTGGCGGCGGCGGGCGTGCTGTGGGCGTCCTGCCGCCGTTGAGCGGTCAAACCGCCGCCGTTCAGCCGCCGCCGTTCAGCCGCTTGGTCCAGTCCTCTACCCCGCCCTGCATCAGCCGGCGTTCCGCCAGGGTGCGCCAGCTCTGGGCCAGCACGGGCAGGGCGGCCATCTCCGCCAGAGCCTCGCGGTTCAGCGTGTCCACATAGAGGACGTGCAGCAGACGGGCGAGCGGCCATTGCGGGTAAGGGCGCTCCACCAGCGCCAGCCGGTCGCCGGGGCCGATCGCGCCCGGCTCCGGCACGCGATAGTACCAGCCGGTGCGCCCGGTGGTCTGGACGCGCTTCGCCATGTCGGGCACGCCGAAGCGGTGGTTCAGCTTCCAGCACGGCTGGCGGGCCTGGGCGACCTCCAGCAGGGCGGTGCCGGCGCGGAAGCGGTCGCCGACGCAGACGTCGGCCTCGGTCAGGCCCAGCGTGGCGAGGTTTTCGCCGAAGGCGCCGGGCTGGCCGAGCAGCGGCACGTCCCCGCCCAACTCGTTTCGCCACGCCGGGTGGTGGTCCAGCGGGTAGTGGTGGATGGCCTTGTCCGGCCCGCCATGGACGCGGCGGTCGGCCTGCTCGTCGTCCAGGAAGCCTTCGGGGCCGACGGCGCGCGGGCCGTCCACCGGGAGCTTGGCGATGGCGCTGGTCCGCCCCGCCGGGCCGAAGGGGGCGACCTTGCCGACGAGGACGGCGCTGATGGTGGTCTCGGTCAAAGCCTCTCCTTTTCTTTGGGGGTCTTCTTTCCTTTGGGCGTCTTCATGGCCTTGGCCTGCTCTTGCAGGGCCACGTAATGGTGCCAGACCAGCTTGGCGGCAAGGCTGCGGTGCGGGCGCCAGGGTTCGGCCACGGCGAGAAGCTGCGCCGGGGTGGGCTTCTCGGCCCAGCCCTTCAGCCGCTGCACGCCCAACTGGATGGCGAGGTCGCCCACCGGCCAGATGTCGGGCCGTTCCATGGCCATCATCAGGTAGATTTCGGCGGTCCAGCGCCCGATGCCCTTCAGCGCGACCAGGGCCGCGATGGCCTCCTCGTCGTCCATGCCGTGAATGGCGTCGAAGTCCAGCCCTCCGTCCGCGACGGTCCGGGCCAGCCCGCGGGCATAGCCGATCTTCTGGCGCGACAGGCCGCAGGCCCGCAGATCCTCGTCGGGCAGGGCCAGGATGGCGTCGGGAGTCACCACCCCGACCATGCCCTGGAGCTTCGCCCACAGCGCGGCGGCGACCGTGGTGGACAATTGCTGCTCGATGATCAGGCAGAGCAGGCCGGAGAAGCCCCCCGGACGGCGGAAGTCGCGGACCGTGGGGCCGCCGACGCGCAGGGACTCGGCGAAGATCGGGTCGAGGGACGAGAGATGGTCGATGGACATGGTGGAACGAAAATGGGGGATGCGCGGCGGTTGCGCATCCCCCATTTTCCGACAGGCAGGATTGAGCGCGGCGGCCTCGGGCCACCGGTTCTCAGGCCACCGCTTCTCAGGCCACCAGCTCGATCGCGTAGTCTTCGATCACGGTGTTGGCCAGCAGCTTGGTGCACATGGCCTCGACCTCCTTGCGGGCGGCGGCCTCGTCGGTGCTCTTGAGCTGAAGCTCGATGACCTTGCCGGCGCGGACGTCCTCGACGCCGTCGAAGCCCAGCGTGTGCAGCGCGTGCGCGATGGCCTTGCCCTGGGGGTCGAGAACGCCGCGCTTGAGGGTGACGTGAACCTTCGCCTTCATCGGATGTCCGCTCGCTTGATGGTGCTGATGGATAGGGGGTAAGGGATTACTGGACGGTCTTGGGACCCTTGACGTCCACCGGGCCGCCTTCGGGCAGGATGCCGAGGCGCCGGGCGACCTCCTGGTACGCCTCCTCGACCTTGCCGAGGTCCTGGCGGAAGCGGTCCTTGTCCAGCTTCTCGTTGGTCTTGATGTCCCACAGGCGGCAGTTGTCCGGGCTGATCTCGTCGGCCAGGACGATGCGCATCTCCTCGTTCTCCCACAGCCGGCCGAACTCCAGCTTGAAGTCCACCAGCCGCAGGCCGATGCCGAGGAAGAGGCCCGACAGATAGTCGTTCACGCGCAAGGACAGCGCCACCATGTCGTCGAGATCCTGCGGAGCCGCCCAGCCGAAGGCCGTGATGTGCTCCTCGGTGACCATGGGATTGTTCAGCTCGTCGGACTTGTAATAATACTCGATGATCGAGCGCGGCAGCGGGGTCCCCTCCGGGATGCCGAAGCGCTTGGACAGCGAGCCGGCGGCGGTGTTGCGCACGACCAGCTCGATGGGGATGATCTCGACCTCGCGAACCAGCTGCTCGCGCATGTTCAGGCGCCGCACGAAGTGGGTCGGCACGCCGATTTCCGACAGGCGGCTCATCAGGTATTCGGAGATGCGGTTGTTCAGCACCCCCTTGCCGGTGATGATGCCCTTCTTCTGGTTGTTGAAGGCGGTCGCGTCGTCCTTGAAGTACTGCACCAGCGTGCCCGGCTCCGGCCCTTCGAACAGAACCTTCGCCTTGCCTTCATAGATGCGCCGACGTCGTGTCATGAGAGATCGTCCAAAAACGTGTAGCCCGGGCTGGCGGGTCACCGGTCCAGGGGATATGCACGAGTGATATAGCAAGCTGGCCCAGGGAACACAATGCGCGGGGGGCGGCCTCAGCCCAACGCGACCGGCTCCCACGCCGCCTCGTGAGGACGGCCCGCGGCGAAGTGCCAGACGGGGTCCAGATCCGGGCGCTCCACGGCGGGCAGGGCGATCAGCGCGCTGGACACCGTGCCGAAACCGGTCGGCAGCCGGAAGTTCATCGCCCCGCGCTCGCCCCGCTCGCCGTCCCAGATGCGGCTCGCCAGCAGGTCCGGCCAGCCGCCCCACAGGGTCCCGGTGCCGCCCTGTTCCGGGTCGGGCGGTGCGGCGTGGCGGAACAGGGGCAGGTACTGGGCCTGCCGCGGGTCCTCCGCCACGTCGTCCAGGTCGCTGGCGGTGATCATGTGCACGCCTTCGGGGATCTCGATCACCTCCGGACGGTTGCGGGGGGAAGGGCCGCGGTGGACCAGCAGCCGGGCGTCGCGGTTGTCGGCGATCAGCAGGTTGAAGGGGCGGTAGGCCCGCGTGTCGAGCTGCGCCATGGCCAGCGCCGCCTCCGCCGCGTCGGCGAAGTCCAGCGCGTCCAGCACCAGCTCGCCGCGCGACCGCTTGCCGGCCTCCGGTCCCAGCGTGCCCATGCGGTTCAGCACCGCGGCGACCACGCCCTCGTCGTTCAGGCCCAGCCAGGAGCCTCCGGCCAGTTCGTCCAGCCCGGCGACGACGTTGGGGCGGTCGGGCCAGTGGCGCGCCGGGGCCTGCCACGGGCGTCCGGCCATCTCGTCCCGGTTGGCGCCCAGGATCAGGGGCCATGTTGCGTCCGGTCGTCGCAGGAGGATCACGCTGCACATGGGGAATCTTGCCTTCCGCGTCCCTCTTGGGTATGTCGCCGCACGCCGGATTCGCCGATTGGCCGGCGGGCGGGGGCGATGACGACGCCCGGCCCACCGGCTATATAGTCTTGTATCTGGGAGCGCAAAACCATTCCAAGGAGCCGGGTCCAATGACGACCTTCGACGAGCGCGAGAGGGCCTTCGAGAACAAGTTCCAGCATGACCAGGACCTGCTCTTCAGGATTCGCGCACGCCGCGACCGGCTGGCCGGTGTGTGGGCCGCGGGCCTGCTGGGCCTGACCGGTGGCGAGGCCGACGCCTACGTCCGCCAGATCATCGACGCCGACATCGGCGCCACCGGGCCGCACGACATCCGCGACCGGCTGGCCGCCGACCTGCACGCCAAGGGCATCGACATCTCCGACCACCGTGTGGAGAAGGAACTGGCCCATCTGCTGGACATCGCCCGCCAGCAGGTGCACGCGGAGTAAGGTTTTGCCCCCTCCCTGACCCTCCCCCGCTGCGCAGGGGAGGGGACTAAATTTCCCTCCCCTGCGCAGCGGGGGAGGGATGGGGCCCGCGGCGAAGCCGTGGGAAGGGTGGGGGCTTCAACGGCCGAAGCCCCCCGCCCGTCACTCCCCGAACACGCGCTTGAACACCGTGCCGACATGCTTGGTGTGGTAGGTCATGTCGAACATCGGGGCCAGAGTCTCGCGGGAGATGTGCTTGGACACGTCGGCGTCGGACGCCAGCAGGTCCAGGAAGCTGCCGCCATTCTCCCACACCTGCATGGCGTTGCGCTGCACCGCCTTGTAGCTGTCCTCGCGGCTCATCCCGGCCTGGGTCAGGGCCAGCAGGACGCGCTGCGAGAAGACTAGACCGCCCAGATCGTCCAGGTTCTTCTGCATGCGCTCCGGATAGACCACCAGCTTGTCCATCATGCCGGTCAGGCGGAACAGCGCGAAGTCCAGCGTCACCGTGGCGTCGGGGCCGATCATGCGCTCGACCGAGCTGTGGGAGATGTCGCGCTCGTGCCACAGGGCGACGTTCTCCAGCGCCGGGACGACGGCGGACCGCACGATGCGCGCCAGACCCGTCAGATTCTCCGACAGCACCGGGTTGCGCTTGTGCGGCATCGCCGAGGAGCCCTTCTGGCCCGGATGGAAATACTCCTCCGCCTCGCGCACCTCGGTGCGCTGGAGGTGGCGGATCTCCACGGCCAGATTCTCGATGGACGAGGCGATGACGCCCAGCACCGAGAAGTAGAAGGCGTGACGGTCGCGCGGGATGACCTGGGTGGACACCGGCTCCGGCGTCAGGCCCATCTTGGCGGCGACGTGCTGCTCCACCCGCGGGTCGATGTTGGCGAAGGTGCCGACCGCGCCGGAGATGGCGCAGGTGGCGATGTCGGCGCGTGCCTGGACCAGACGCTCCCGCCCGCGGGCGAAGGCGGCGTAATGGCCGGCCAGCTTCAGGCCGAAGGTCGTCGGCTCGGCGTGGATGCCGTGGCTGCGCCCGATGGTGACGGTGTCCTTGTGCTCGTAGGCGCGGCGCTTCAGCACGGCCAGCAGCTTGTCCAGGTCGTCCAGCAGCAGGTCGGCGGCCTGGGTCATCTGCACGGCGAGGCAGGTGTCCAGCACGTCCGAGGAGGTCATGCCCTGGTGGACGAAGCGCGCCTCCGGCCCGACATATTCGGCGAGGTTGGTCAGGAAGGCGATGACGTCGTGGCGGGTCTCCCGCTCGATCTCGTCGATGCGGTCGATCTCCCATTTGCCGCGCTCCCACACGGCGGCGGCGGCCTCCTTCGGGATGACGCCCAGCTCCGCCTGCGCGTCGCAGGCGTGCGCCTCGATCTCGAACCAGATGCGGAACCGGTTCTCCGGTTCCCAGATGCGGGCCATTTCGGGGCGGGTGTAGCGGGGGATCATCGGACTCTCCGGGGGGATGGCGGACCTGGAACTGGGGCGGACGGGGCTGATCCGGCCATGGCGGCGGCGGAAAACGCCCCGATCACGCGCGCGGGACCATAACCGCGCCGGGCGGCGCTGCAAAGCCCCTTCCGAATCCGGGTCGCGGAAGGAGCCGCGGGCGATTTCCACGTCATAAAGTTTTCGCGGCGACTTTGCACTTCTCGGAAAAATCGAAACGGCCGGCAATTCGTCGCGCCGGTCTCTTCAGCTTGAACTTGCCGAATCCCCATTGCGCGCACTAATGATGTGCCGTGTACGCCACGGACGGGCAACGCCGGACGTGGTTCCAGGAGGGCTTTCGTTGTCCGATCCGATTGCCGAACTGATGCGTGAGCCGTCCCGGACTTCGGACGAGACGCGGCTTTACCGCCTGCAGTTCTTGGCGTCCCTATTTCTGGTTGCCACGGTGGTGCTCGGGCTGGGCGCCTACTTCATCTGGCAGCACCGGATGGACTTCGAAGCCGACCTGAAGCAGACCGAAGCCCGCTATCTGGAGGAACAGCGCCAGACCCTGAAGGAGGAGCTGGAGAACGCGCGGTCCTACATCGCCTACATGCGGTCGCGCACCGAACCGCTGCTGCGGGCGGAACTGCGCGCCAAGGTGGACGAGGCCTACGGCATCGCCTGGACCATCTACGAGCGCGAAAGGGACTATCTGCCCCAGGCGTCGATCGAGCAGTCGATCAAGGAGACGCTGCGGCCTCTGCGCTTCTTCGGCGGGCGCGGCTATTACTTCATCGACGGCATGGACGGCACCTGCGTGCTGCTGCCCATCGACCCGCACCGGGAAGGCTCCTCGCTGCTCGACAACCGCGACGACCAGGGGCGCCCGATCATGCGCAACCTGATCCGCGCCGTGGACGATCCCGAGATGCAGGGCTTCACCCGCTACCGCTGGTACGCGCCGGGCAACCCCTACAGCATGTCCGACAAGATCGCCTATGTCCGCCGGTTCGAGCCGTTCGACTGGCTGATCGGCACCGGCGACTATCTGTCCGCCGTCGAGGAGAAGCTCCAGCGCGAGACGCTGGAGCGGCTGCGCGCCCGGCGCTTCGGCGATTCGGGGTTCATCGCCGTGCTGCGGAGCGACGGAGAGGTGCTCCTCTCGCCGACTTCGCCGGCGGCGGAGGGCAGAAACGCCCGCGACCTGCCCTGGGAGACGGAGCGGAACCTGGTCACCCGCCTGCTGGAAACCGGCATGCAGGGCGGCGGGGAGATGCGCTTCGACTGGGTGCATCCGGTCACCGGGCGTCCGTCGCCGAAGGTGTCCTACGCAACGGCGCCGGACGGCTGGGGCTGGGTCCTGGTCGCCGGCTTCTTCGCCGACGACGTCGACGCCGTGCTGGCGCAGCGGCGGGCCGAGATCAGCGCCGGCATGAAGAAGCGCATCCTGACCACCGTGGCGGTGCTGGCCCTGGCGCTGGGCGCGTCGGCCTGGGTGTCCTGGCTGGTCACCGGCTGGGTGCGGCGCATCGTGCGCGATTATCAGTCCAACATGCGGCAGAGCGACAGCATGCTGCGCGAGCGGGCGCGGCAGCTCTACCTCGCGAACTTCTTCGTGGACCATGTGTCCGAGATCGTCGTGCTGGCCGATTCGGAACTGCGCATCGCCTACGTCAACCCCTTCGGCTGCGACGCGCTGGGCGCGCCGCTGGCCCGGCTCGCCGGGACCCACGCGGATCTGCTGGAGCGCTTCCGCGACGAGAAGGCCGAGGCGGCGGCCCATTACGAGACGCTCTACCGCACCCGCGACGGGCGCACGCTGGAGCTGGAGGTGACGGCCAGCCGCGTCACCTACGAAGGCGAGGCCTATTTCTGCGCCATCGCCCGCGACATCTCGGAGCGCAAGCGCGCGGAGTGGGAACTGCGCCTGTCCGCCAAGGTCTTCGACAACGCCGCCGAAGGCATGGTCGTCACCAACGAGAAGAACCGCATCGTCGCGGTGAACGACGCCTTCTGCCGGATCACCGGCTACAGCCGCGAGGAGGTGATCGGCGGCGATCCGGCCATGCTCGCCTCGGGCCGCCAGGACCGCAGCTTCTACGCCGACATGTGGGTGAAGCTGCAGGAGGACGGCCACTGGTCCGGCGAGATCTGGAACAAGCGCAAGTCCGGGGAAGTCTACCCGGAATGGCTCAGCATCCAGGTGGTGCGCAACGAGGCGGGGGAGGCCGTCAACTACATCGCCGCCTTCTCCGACATCACCGAGAAGCGGGCGCAGGAGGAGCGCATCCGCCATCTGGCGCAGTATGATTTCCTCACCGACCTGCCCAACCGCTTCCTGCTGCGCGACCGGCTGGAGCGCGCGATGCTCGCCGCCGACCGGCACGGCACGAAGGTGGGGCTGCTGTTCGTCGATCTGGACCGCTTCAAGACCATCAACGACAGCCTGGGGCACGGCGTCGGCGACCGGCTGCTGCGCGCGGTGGGCGCGCGGCTGCTGGAGACGGTGCGGGCCAGCGACACCGTCAGCCGCCAGGGCGGCGACGAGTTCGTCATCCTCCTCAACGACCTGGACGGACCCGACGCGGCCTGCTCGGTGGCCCGCAAGGTGCTGCGCGCGATGGCCGAACCCTTCCCGGTGGACGGGCACGAGCTGCCGATCTCGCCGTCCATCGGCATCGCCCTCTATCCCGACGACGCGCCGTCCATCGACTCGCTTCTGAAATGCGCGGACATGGCGATGTACGCCGCCAAGGAGGCGGGCCGCGCCAACCACCAGTTCTTCACGCCGGAGCTGAACAAGCGGGCGTCGGAACGCATGTGGCTGGAGAGCAACCTGCGCCACGCCCTGGCCGACAACGAACTGGAGCTGCATTTCCAGCCGCAGTTCGCGGTGGACGGGCGCCGGCTGGTCGGGGCGGAGGGGCTGCTGCGCTGGCGCCGCCGCGACGGCACGATGATCCCGCCCGGCCAGTTCATCCCGGTGGCCGAGGACACCGGCCTGATCCAGCCGATCGGCGACTGGGTGCTGGGCGAGGCCTGCCGCCGCGCCGCCGACCTGATCGCCCGCGGCCATCCGCTCCTGATCGCCATCAACCTGTCGGCGGTGCAGTTGCGCCGCCCCGGTCTGGCCGACCGCGTGGCCTTCTGGCTGGACGCCTACAAGGTGCCGGCCCGCTGCCTGGAGCTGGAGGTGACGGAAAGCGTTCTTATGGACGATTCCGACATGGTGGCCGGAACCTTCGCCCGCCTGCGGGAGATGGGGGTGGCGCTGGCCATCGACGATTTCGGAACGGGCTACTCCAGCCTGAGCTACCTGAAGCGCTTCCGCGTGGACAAGCTGAAGATCGACCGGTCCTTCGTGACCAGCCTCACCGACGGGTCCGACGGCGGGGCCATCGCCGAGGCGATCATCGGCATGGCGCGCTCGCTGCGCATGCAGACGCTGGCCGAGGGGGTGGAGACGGAGGAGCAGTTCGGCGGGCTCGCCCGGCTCGGCTGCGACCAGATCCAGGGCTATCTGCTGGGCCGCCCGATGCCTTACGAGGAATTCGCGGCCTTCGCCGCCCGCCAGGCCGCCGTCCCTGAGGCGGTCGGCTGACGGGCGGTGTGCGGCCGTGCGAGGGGGCTTACGCGCCCAGCACGCTGCGGTCGTTCTTCGCGACCAGGGCCTGGAAATAGGGGCCGAGCTTGGCGTCGTCGATGCCGAAGCCCTGCTGGAAGCGCGCGATCAGGTCGCGCTCGCCCTGTTCGGCCTCGCCGTCGGCCATGGCGCTGTCGATCATGTTCAACAGGATGCACAGCCGCTGCTGCTCGTTCAGGTTCGGCGCGGCGGCGGCCAGGAAGGCGTCGGGCGGGGTGCTGCGCGCGTACTTGAAGCAGCGGTCCAGTTCCTCCCGCGTGGCGCTGCGGCCCATCACGGACAGCAGGTGGCCGATCTCCTCCGGGTCCAGTTCCCCGTCCGAGCCCATGCAGTAGATCAGCGAGACGACCAGCGACCGGCGGGGGGTGAGATCCAGCGGCGCCGATCCCTTGAACATGTCGAAAAGGCCCATGGTGCTACCTCTATGGTGACGAACGCCGCACATATGGGGGCGCCGGTCCGGACGACAAGATGGGGCTGCGGGACAGGGTTGCGGTCACAACAACCCTTGGGCCTTGAAGCTGACATGCTTGCCCTTGCCGACGATGACGTGGTCGTGGACCGCGATGCCGAGGCCATGGGCGGCGCGCACGATCTCCTTGGTCATCTCCACGTCGGCGCGGCTGGGGGTGGGGTCGCCGGAGGGATGGTTGTGCACCAGGATGATGGCGCTGGCCGACAGCTCCAGCGCGCGCTTCACCACCTCGCGCGGGTAGACCGGGGTGTGGTCCACCGTGCCGGTCTGCTGCACCTCGTCGGCGATGAGCTTGTTCTTGCGGTCGAGGAACAGCAGGCGGAACTGCTCCATCGGCTGGTGCGCCATGGCGGCGGTGCAGTAATCCAGCAGCGATTGCCAGTTGGCCAGCACGGGCCGGTCCATCACCCGCTGGCGCATCCCGCGCAGCGCCGCCGCTCCGACCGCCCGCAGCGTGGCGACCGCCTTGTCGGAGGCCAGCGACACCTCGTCCACGCAGTAGGTGCGGAGGCGGGGCGGCGGGGCGTTGACGACGCTCCAGATGTCGCCGAAATCGCGGATGAGCGCCTTCGCCAGCGGCTTCACGTCGCGGCGCGGGTTCACCGCGAACAGGATCATCTCCAGCAGCTCGTAATCCTGGAGCGCGTCCGGCCCGCCGTCCAGGAAGCGGCTGTAGAGGCGCTGGCGGTGGCCCTTGTGATGGGGGTCCTCCGCAGGGGCGGCGGGCGGTTCCAGCCCCGGCAGATCCCGGACCGATCCCGAGTCGTCAAGCCCCTTCGCGTTCTTCCGTCCCGCCATCCCGACGCCACCATACGACTGTGTGCGCCGGGACTATACCCCTTTCGCGGGAAAATCACACCGCCGCGGTCGCCTCTTCCGCCGGGACGGCGTAGGGGGGCTTGTGGAAGCCGGCGGGGGACAGGGTGAAGATCTCGCAGCCGTCCTTCGTGACGCCGATGGAATGCTCGAACTGGGCGGACAGCGACTTGTCCTTGGTCACGGCGGTCCAGCCGTCGCCCAGGATCTTCACGTCGTAGCGCCCGGCGTTGATCATCGGCTCGATGGTGAAGATCATGCCCTCCCGCAGCACGGCGCCGGTGCCGGGGTTGCCGAAATGCAGGACCGACGGCGGCTCGTGGAAGACGCGGCCCAGCCCGTGGCCGCAGAAATCGCGGACGACCGAATAGCGGTGGCTTTCCGCGAAGGTCTGGATGGCGTGGCCGACGTCGCCCAGCGTGGCGCCCGGCTTCACCTGGGCGATGCCGAGCATCAGCGCGTCGTAGGTGACCTCCACCAGCTTCTTCGCCTTCACGCCGACGTCGCCGCACAGATACATGCGGCTGCTGTCGCCGTACCAGCCGTCCAGGATGGGGGTGACGTCGATGTTCAGGATGTCGCCGTTCTGCAGCCGCTTGTCGCCGGGAATGCCGTGGCAGACCACGTGGTTGACCGAGATGCAGTTGGCCTTCGGAAAGCCGCGGTAGCCGAGCGGAGCCGGCACGCCGCCATGGTCGCGGATGTGCTGCTCAAGCAGCCGGTCCAGCTCGCCGGTGGTGACGCCCGGCTGGACGTAGGGCGTGATGAAGTCGAGCGTGGCCGCGGCCAGCCGTCCGGCCTTGCGCATGCCCTCGAAGTCCTCCGGCCCATGAATCCGGATGCGATGGGAATCGAGGTCGTCGTGGTCCAAGAGAGTCGTCCTCTACAGATCGGGTCCCAAAAATCAGAAGCACGGTCAATCCATGCGGATCGGCAGCGGCCGGTCCAGCTCGATTGCCTCGGGCGTGATCCTACAGGACCAGCACAGGGCTTCCACCCCCGATTCGCGCGCATGGCGCAATCCGGCGGCGTAGGCGGGGTCGATGTCGGCGGCGACCTGGAAGTGGGCGCAGTCGGCCCGCTGGACAAGGTAGACCATGACGGCCCGCGCGCCCTGGCGCACCATGTCCGCCATTTCCACCAGATGCTTGGCCCCGCGGGCGGTCACGCAGTCCGGAAACTCCGCGGCCCGCCCGTCGCCCCGGGCGGGACGGCGCAGATGGACGTTTTTGACCTCCACATAGGCCGGCGGGCGCCCGTCGTCCTCCAGCAGGATGTCGATGCGGGAGTTGCGCCCGTACTTCACCTCGCGCCGCAGCCGGGCGTAGCCGGCCAGTTCCGGGATGGTGCCGGCGGCGATGGCGGCGGCGACCAGCCCGTTGGGGTGCGACGTGTTGACGCCGACCAGGCAGGGCGCGCCCGGATCGTCCAGCGCCTCCACCAACTCCAGCGTGTGGGCGAGCTTGCGTTTGGGGTTGTCCGACCGCGACAGCCAGACGGCGGAGCCGGGGGCGTCCAGCCCGATCATGCTGCCCGAATTCGGCACATGGGCGGTGACCAGGGCGCCGTCGAGGTCCACATCCGCGAGGAAGCGTTTGTAGCGGCGGACGAGGCGGCCTTGCAGGAGGGGGGTGGGGAAGCGCATCTTGAACCCTAGGTTAAAGCGCACCCCCCGCGTCCGGCAAGCCCGCCGGTCCCGTTGCCCGCCCGCCCCTATCCCCGCCCGCATCCCCATCGAGAACGGAGCCGACTCCGCATGTCCACCTCCACCGCCACGCCGGCCCCGAGCCCGACCGCCGCCGTCCTCGTCATCGGCAACGAGATCCTGTCGGGCCGCACGAAGGACGCCAACCTGCCGCACATCGCGGAGAAGCTGGCCGGCATCGGCATCCGGCTGCGCGAGGCGCGGGTCGTTCCGGATGTGGAGGAGGAGATCGTCGCGGCGCTGGACGCCCTGCGCGGACGGTACGGCCATGTCTTCACCACGGGAGGCATCGGGCCGACCCATGACGACATCACGTCCGCCTGCGTCGCCAAGGCGTTCGGCGTGCCGCTGGAGCGCAACGCGGAGGCGGTCGCCCGGCTGGAGCGCCATTACGGCGACCCGTCGAAGCTGAACGAGGCGCGGCTGCGCATGGCCAACATCCCGGCGGGCGCCACCCTGATCGACAACCCGATCAGCGCGGCGCCGGGTTTCCGGATCGGCAACGTCTACGTCATGGCGGGCGTGCCCAACATCATGCAGGCGATGCTGGATGGCATCCTGCCGCAGTTGGAAGGCGGACCGGAACTGCACGCCCGAACGGTCGCCTGCGCGCTGGCCGAGGGCCAGATCGCCGCGGATCTGGGGGCCTTGCAGGACCGCTACCCGGACTTGGAGATCGGCAGCTATCCGTATTTCCGGAACGGGTTCTTCGGCGTCAGCCTCGTGCTGCGCGGCACCGACGAGACCCGCGTGGCGGCGGCCACGGAGGAACTGGCGGGCATCGTCCTGCGCCTGGGCGGTACGCCGAACGTCACGGTGGGGACCAAAGGCTAGAGGGGGCTCTACGACGCTCGGCCATGTCGGGTCATATTGTCGCCGCCGCTGGCAATTCTATGTTGAAGACTGGGAAGTGACGGTATGAAAAGTCGTGCCATGAAACCCTTCGAAAAAGCGGCGATCCTGTTCTTGCTGAAACATCTGGCATCCGGCGTGGCCGGGGCTGTTGTTCTGGCGACGGGGCTCTTGATCTTCGACGTCGCCAATCTGGCGACCTTGATGGAAAACAGCGATCACGGCATCGTCGCCGGGATCATGCTGTATGCCAGCCTCATCCTCACCTTCGGCAGCGTGGCGATGGGCATCGGCATCATGGCCCTGAACGAGGACACGCGCCCTTGACCGGTGCCGGGCGAAAGCCCGGGAGAAAGCGGCGTGGTCAGAACGGCCCGAAGGCGTCGTATGCCCAGACCAGCGCCAGGATGGCAGCGATCCAGACCGCCGCATAGGGCAGCCAGGTTCCACGGTTGCGCCGCAAGACTCCCGGCCCGATCAACAACGCGATGATCAGCAGACTCACCAAGCCCAGCCAGTTGATCGACTCCAAGGCCACCTCCGTTGAACGTAAGGGTTGCGGGGGAATTTTGCAGCCTTTCCGCCCGAAGCGCGCTCCATCCTTGACCAAACGCCCGCCGATTGTCTAAGTCAATCCAGCGGAACGGTAGGCTGCATACATTGATATGCAACCCCGGCGGGCGGGGACAACCCGCCCTGCGAACCGATCCGCCGACGGTGCGCGGGCGTGGCGGAATCGGTAGACGCAAGGGACTTAAAATCCCTCGCCAACGGCATGCGGGTTCGAGTCCCGCCGCCCGCACCATCACATCCAGAGAACACGATTTTCCGACTCCGTACCGCTGGCTTTGGCCAGGCCGGACGTGGGCTGACCGCTGCGGTCACGGTCGTCAAGAAGTCGGCATTTTTGCGATTGATATGTATTTGCAGATGCGGTGTGCCGGAATTTCGTCTTTTCAAAAAGAAATTGGTCTGGAATGCTGTCCTGTGAAATAGAACTGTCAAGAGTCGGTCGTCTGTTTTCGCATTGCAAAGCGCGGTGACCTTCCTCTCGGCAACCGTTTTTGATATTCACTCTCAGTAGCGATGGCGGGTCTGGCGCGGCTGTGGTGATTTTGTTCTGCGGATTGCCTCCAGCCGATTGCCAAGACACCACGAATGGGGCATGGTCACTCCAGAACCCTCATAAATCGACAACGAACCGCTGGAGGCAGGACGTGAAGGGCGATCCGCAGGTCATCACTCATCTCAACAAGATCCTGACCAACGAGCTGACGGCGATCAATCAGTACTTCCTGCATGCCCGCATGCTGAAGAACTGGGGCCTGAAGCGCATCGCGCACAAGATCTACGAAGAATCCATCGACGAGATGAAGCACGCTGATAAGATCATCGAGCGCATCCTGTTCCTGGAAGGTCTTCCCAACCTTCAGGATCTGGGCAAGCTGATGATCGGTGAGGACGTGCCGGAAATCCTCGCCAACGATCTGAAGGTGGAGCACAAGGCCCGCACCGACCTGATCGATGCCATCACCCTGTGCGAGCAGGTTCGCGATTACGAGACCCGCGCGCAGCTCACCGAACTGCTCGACGACACCGAAGAGCACATCGACTGGATCGAGACGCAGCTCGACCTGATCCAGCGCGTGGGCGTCGTCGCCTACCAGCAGGAGCAGATCTACGGCGAGAGCTGAATAGCTTGAGGCCGGTTGGGGGTGTGGCCTTTGGGCCGCACCCCCGGTGCTTCCCCTTTTGCGCAGGGCCGTGGCGCGGTGTCGGCAATGCCTTGTTAACCATGTTCTCGTAGCTTGCGGGTTTCCGCATCAGTCCGTACGGGAACCGCCATCATGCTCCCCATCGTGTCCCTGCAGGTTGACGACCTGACGCCGGAGGAAACCGCCGCCGTCGCGCACGCCTATCTGGCGGCGCTGGACGAAAGCGACCTGGATCATGGCGATCATGACAGCGCCTTCGAACGGGCGCTGGTGACGCTGTGCGGTTACCGTCCCGGCCTGCCGCCGAACGTGGCCGCGGCGGAGTTGGAACTGCTGCTGGCCTCCCTGCCGGCGGCGGTCTCCGTTCCGCAGGAACCCGCCCTGGCGTAAGGCGCCCGACGGCGCTCCTCATCAGGCATGACTCATCAGGCATGAAAAAGGCCCGCTCCGGTTCGCCGGGGCGGGCCTTTCCGTTGCGCGGGTTTGACGGGCTACAAACCGGTCTGCGGCTTGCCGGTGTCCGCGGTCTTGGTCACGCCGGGGTCGATGAGCGGTTGCAGGGCCGGGGCGATGCTCTTGAGAAGCTGGGCGGGCAGGGCGCTGGTGAAGCGGTAGTTGTCGGCCTCCGGTCCATGGACGAAGGCGGTCATGGTGCCGAAGAAGCGGTCGCCGATGTAGAAGGCGAAGGTCGCCGTCCGGTTCACCGCCCGCGATTCGATCAGGTGCCCGCCGGGGCCATAGCGGTCCAGCCGGTGGTCGCCCGTGCCGGTCTTGCCGCCGATCGGGATGACCGCACCCGCGGAGTCCTTGAAAGAGCCCCAGACGCGCTTTGCCGTGCCGTTCTGCGCCACGTCCATCAGCGCCTTGCGCAGGGTGGCCGCCACCTCCGCCTTCATCACGCGCTGGCCGCGCATCTCGCCCAGGCCGACGATGGCCTCGTAGGGCGTGCCGGCGGCGAAGTGCAGCTTGCGCACGCGCACGGTCGGCTGGCGCACGCCGTCGTTCTGGATGATGCCCACCAGCTCCGCCAGGGCCGCCGGACGGTCGGCGGAGCTGCCGATGGCCGTGGCGAAGGACGGCACCAGCGTTTCGAAGGGGTAACCCAGCTTGCGCCACTGCTCGGTGATGCGCTGGAAGGCTTCCTCTTCCAGCCCGATGCGGATGCGGGTGTTCTGGGCCGATTGCCCCTTCTTGAACAGCCAGCGGTAGCTTTCCTGGCGCTCCTGCACGCTGGCCTCCAGCACCTCCTGCCGCTTGGCGTCGGGGCGCTTTTGCAGGTAGGAAACCAGCCACAGCTCCAGCGGATGGACGCGCGCCAGATAGCCGAGGTCGTTCAGCGGGAACTTGTCCGGCCCGTACTTGCCGTAGAGCGCCGCGATGTCCCCATCGTCCAGCTTGGCGTCGGGCAGCCGGGCGCGCAGGAAGGCGCCGAACTCCTTCACCCCGGCCTGCGGGCGCACGGTGCGGAAGATGACCGACAGGCGGTGCGGCATCGGGCGCGACCGGCTGGCCAGCATGTTCAGCATCTCGTCCGGCTTGTGCTTCCGGTAGCTGTTGTAGAAGCGGTTCAGGAAGTCGCTGCCTTCCTTGTCGGCGAAACGGGCCAGATAGGCCTGGCGGGCGGGATGGTCGGGGTTGTGCAGGATGTCGGTGCTGTCGTCGCCGCCTTCGGACAGATAGAACTGCACGACGTCGCGCATCATGCGGATGAAGGGCAGGTTGACCGAATTGCGCAGCGATTCCGTCACGGTCAGGATGCTGCCGTTGTCCCTGGGGTTGAAGTTCACGAAGCTGTGCAGCCCGCCGCCCGTGAAGAAGGCTTCGCCGGGGTTCGCCGAATAGCGGCGGTCCATGGCGGCGTCCAGCATGGCGGTCAGCCCGCGGTTGCCGGAGGTCGCCAGCCAGTTCGCCGCCCAGCGCGTCAGGTTGTCGGACGCCTCCTCCTCCACGTCGGCGAGGAAGTCCTTGGGCAGATGGGCGTAGCGGGTGTGCAGCTCCGCCACGATCTCCAGATAGGTCGCCAGCGTGCGCAGCTTCGCCGTGGAACCGAGGTCGAGCTTGGCCCCCTCGTTGATGTCCAGCGGCTGGTCGAGGTTGTCGGCCTGGACGCGCAGGTAATTCGCGTCCGGCCCCTGCTCGTACAGCGTGACGGAGTAGATGACCTTGGACAGGTCGTTGCCCTTCACGTCCAGCAGCCGTTCGCCGGTCAGCCCCATCTGCGCGGCGAAGGCCGGGTCGCCCAGCTTCGCCAGCACCTCCACCACCCGCTGCTGGGCGGGGGCGTCGAGCGTCGATTCGGCGGTCAGGTCGATGCGGTCGAGCTGGTAGAGGCTGGGCACGCCGAGCATGGACAGAAGCCGGGCGCGGATGGCGTTGGGGGCCTTCTGCTCCACGAAGCTGGCGGTCTGGGCCTGGGGCGGGTCCTCGCGGAATTTCAGGGTCAGGCCGAGTGCCGCGTCGCGCAGCGCGGTGTCGATCACGCCCGCGTTGTGCAGCACGCGCAGATGGCTGTCGGCCAGCCGCTCCAGCGCCGGACGGTCCTGGATCAGGTAATAGGAAGGGCGGCGCTGGGCCAGCAGAAGGCTCAGCACCTGCTTGTAGGCCAGGGCCTTCACCTGCAGGGCGCGGGCGTCGGCGGGCTCCTCCGACAGCACTTTCTCGGCGATGGCGAGGTCGGTGCCGAACCAGGCCCACAGTCCGTCGCCCAGCCCGTTCACCTCGCCGAAGCCCGGGCGCCCGGTCAGGGGGGTGGAGTTCAGATAGTCGATCAGGATGCGGCGGCGGTGGGCGCCGGTGTCCTCGCCGTCCAGATAGGCGCGTGTGCTGGCCGAGATCATCTGGCGCAGCTTCTCCGTGGCGCCGCTGGTCTGGCCGTCCGGGGAGTGGCGGTATTTTTCGATCTGCGTCGCCAGGGTGGAGCCGCCGGGGGAGCGCTGGCCCGGCCGGACCCACTGCACCGGCAGCATCGCCACGGCGCCGGCGAAGCGGTCCCACTCCACGGCGGGGTTGCGGCGCGGCTCGTCGTCGTTCAGCAGTTCGCGGTTCTCGATGAACAGCAGCGTGTCGGCGACCAGCGGCGGCACGTCCTCGAACCGGGCGAAGACCCGCTCCGGATAGCGTGCGGAGAACAGCGCGGTGCCGTTGCGGTCCAGCAGGGTCAGGCCGGCGCGCGTCTTCTCGTGGTAGATCGGGAAGCCGCCGGCGGCCATGAAGCGGTCAAGCGTCGGCGACAGATGCGCCTGCATCTCCACCGCGTAGAGGTCCGACGTCAGCGAGCGCAGATAGCCGGGCAGCCCGACATAGCCCATCCGCTCGTTGTAGGGACCCTGGGTGGGGTGGCGCGCGGCGGGGTTCGGTCCCTCGCGCAGCGTGTAGGTCATGTCCTTGGCGTAGTCGGCGAGCAGACGGGCCTGCAACCGTGACGTGCGCATTTCCTCCTGCGCCAGAAGGGCGCCGCCTCCCAGCGTCGCCGCCAGCGTCACACCCCAGATCGCGCGCCGCACCCACAACCGTGTCATGTCCGGCTCCAGCCATGACCGCGGGTCACACCCGCGAATTGGTTAAAATGCTCGGCAAAAAGGCCAAGCGATACGGTCGGAATGTAGAGGTGCCTTGGTTAACAACCGGTGTAATCCCCTGCCCGGGAGGGGTGCGATCCCGCCTCGAAATCGGTGTAACTCAAATTCGTATGGAGCCGTTGCGGCGCGGCCACAAATACGCCTGATGGTTGTGTGGTTAAGGCGCGTGACCGCGGGCCGCCACGAAATCCGTTAACGCGGCGCGGAGGCGGGCGACCACGCCGGACCAGTCGCCGGAGCGGTCCTGGCCGAACACCCGCATGGTCGGGTACCAGGGGCTGTCCTCGCGGTTGCCCAGCCAGCGCCAGCAGGCGTCGGCGCGCGACAGCGTCCAGACGGGCCGTCCGAGCCCGCCCGCGAGATGGCAGACGGAGGTGTCCACCGTGATGACGAGGTCCAGCGTCTCGGCCAGCGCCGCCGTGTCGGCGAAATCGCGGACGCCCGCCATGGGGTCGGCGATGTCCATCCCCGCCGGGGCCTCGGCCAGTTGGGCGGCGCCCGGCCCCATTTGCAGGCTGACGAAGCGCACCCCCGGCACATCGGCCAGCGGGGCGAGGGCGGCCAGGGGCAGGCTGCGCCGGCGGTCGATGGGGCTCGCCACCCCGCGCACCGTCCGCGGCGACCCCGCCCAGACCAGCCCGACGCGGAGCCGCCCGTCCTCCGGCAGCCGGTCGCGCCAGAGCGCGACGTCGGCGGGATCGGCGTGCAGATAGGGCACCGGGGCCGGGATGCTGCCCAGATCGGTCGCGAAGGCGCGGGGCAGGCTCATCATCGGGATGTGCAGGTCGAAGGGGGGCAGGTCGCCGCCCCAGGCGATGGCGGCGGACACGCCGTCCGCCCGCTCCATCAGCCGGACCAGGGCGGGGGAGCAGCCGACGAGCACCCGCGCGCCCCGCGCGGCCAGCAGCGGCGCGTAGCGGACGAATTGCAGGGTGTCGCCCAGCCCCTGTTCGGCGTAGAGCAGGACGGTGCGGCCCGCCACGTCCTCCGCCCCCGTCCATTCCGGCTGGGCGAAGGAGCGGTGCACGGGGTCGAGCTGCCGGGTTTCCCACCGCCATTCGAACTCCTCCCACCCCTCGCGGAACTGGCCGGAGGCGAGCAGGGCGACGGCGAGCGCCAGATGGGTCTCGGCGTCGGCGGGGGCGAGGCGGATGGCCTCCCGCCCGGCGGCGACGGCCTCGTCGCGGCGGCCCTCGTGCAGCAGAAGGGACAGGCGGTTGCGGTGGAAGGCCGCCCGGTCCGGGGCGAGGCGCGTTGCCCGTCCGCACTGGCGCAGCGCCTCCGCGACGCGGACGGTCTGTTCCAGCAGCGGCACCATGTTGCCGTAGGCGTCGGGGTTGCCGGGGTCCAGAGCCACGGCCCGGCGCCCGGCCCGCTCCGCCGCGTCGAAGCGGCCCAGCGTGACCAGCAGATGGACGAGGTTGGTCTGCGCGTCGGCCAGGGTGGGGTCGAGCCGCAGCGCCTCGCCCAGAGCCTCGACGGCGCCCTCCGGGTCGCCGGCCTGGGCCAGCGCGGCGCCGAGCTTGCGGTGCGCCTCGGCCCTGTGGGGGGCGAGGCTCCGCGCCTTGCGGAAGGCGTCGGCGGCGCCCGTCCAGTCGGCGGCGGCGTAGAGCAGCAGGCCGGCCCGCTCGAACGCCTCGGCCAGCGGTTCGCTTTCGGTCGCGGCGCTGGTGTTCTGGGCACGGGTCAGGGCGCGCAGGGCGGCGGGGCCGTCGCCGGCCTCCGTCAGGGCTCCGCCCAGGGAAAACCAGTCTCCGGCGCCGTCGGGCTGGAGGGCCAGGATGTTGCGGAAGGCCGCGGCGGCCTGCGCGGCGGCGCTGGGCGGTGCCGTCGTCCTGACCGGCTGGCCGGGCGGTCTGAAGACCGGGATCGGCGAGCGGCGGACGGTGGCGCTGGACGACGGTTCGGTCCTCACCATGGACGCGGACAGCACGCTTTCCGTCAGTTTCACCGCCGGGGAACGGAGCGTCCGCCTGAGCGAAGGGCGGGCGCATTTCGTCACCGCGCCCGATCCGGAACGCCCCTTCGTCGTCACCTGCGCCAACGGACGCGTCACGACGGCCAATGCCAGCTTCGTGGTGCACCGCTGCCTGGACTCCGTGGTGGTGGCGGTGGAGACGGGAACGGCCACCCTGGCGGCCGGCGCGGAGCCGCCTCTTCCCATCGCCGCCGGGCAAAGCCGCTCCTACGGCCCCGGCGGCCCCGGCCCGCTGCTGAACCAGGGCGTGGCGGTGGAGAGCGCATGGCGGCAAGGGCGTCTGGTCTTCCAGGGGCAGCCGCTCGACGCGGTGATCGCCGACCTCAACCGCTACCACCCCGCCCGCATTCTGCTGTGGGATCGCCCGCTCGCCGGCCTGCGGTTCGACGGCAGCGTGGACATCAGCCGCCCGGACGCCGCCCTGAACGCCATCGTCCGCACGCTTCCCTTGCGCACGCTGCGCCCGTTTCCCGGTCTGGTTATAGTTCGTTCCGCCTAACCGGTTCGTATCAAGTTTTTTCCAAATCGGGGTGAGGTGACGCCCGTCGATCATCGTCGTGACTTGCATACACGAAAATGCAACTCATTCGCAAAACGACGGGGGTCTTGGCGATGATCGACAGTGGGACGCGCCTGATGCGGGGCCGGATGGCGCGGGCGGACGCGGCACGGGGGAAGACCGCGCGGATTGGCTGGAAGCCGGCGCTGCTGGGCATGCTGCTGGCATCGACCGCGCTGCACGGCGCCCTGGCGGCACCCGCGAAGACCGGGGCGGCGTCCATGCAGGTGGCCCAGCAGGGCCGGACCGTCCCCTTCGCCATCGCCGCCGGACCGCTGCCGGGCGTGCTGGCCGCCTACGGGCAGGCCACCGGGCTCCAGGTGCTCTACCCCACGGACATCGCGCAGGGTGTCGCCTCGCCGGGCGTGACGGGCAATCTGGCGCCGCAGGACGCGCTGATCCGCCTGCTGGCCGGCACCGGCCTGATCGCGCGCTTCGTCGATGCCGACACGGTGACGCTGGAAAAGCTGCCGGCCCAGGCGGGCGGGGCGGCGGTCCTCGACCCGGTGACCGTGCAGGGCGGCATCTCCGGCGATCCGGGCCGCAGCGAGGGCACCGGCTCCTACACCACCGGCACGACCAGCAGCGCCACGAAGCTGAACCTGTCCCCGCGCGAGACGCCGCAGTCGGTCAGCGTGATGACCCGCCAGCGCATGGACGATCAGGGGCTGAACGAGATCCGCGACGTTCTCGACCAGACGGTCGGCGTGACGCGGTTGCAGGCGGGCGCGCTGGGCAGCGACGGTTCCGAGGTCTTCGCCCGCGGGTTTGCGGTCAAGAATTATCAGGTGGACGGCATCCCGCGTTCGACCGTGTACGGCTTCGACGACTCCATCTCCGACATGGCGGTGTTCGACCGCGTCGAGGTGGTGCGCGGGGCCACCGGCCTGCTGAACGGCGTCGGCGATCCCTCCGCCGCGGTCAACATGGTCCGCAAGCGCCCCACCCCGGTCCTCCAGGGCTACGCCGAGGGGCAGATCGGTTCCTGGAACCGCTACCGCGGGGAGGCCGACCTGTCGGGTCCGCTGACCGGGAACGGCCGCCTGCGCGGGCGCGTCGTCGGCGCCTATCAGGACAACGACAGCTTCATCGACCGCCTGCACGAACGCAAGAAAGTGCTCTACGGCATCCTGGAGGCCGACGTCACCGAGGACACGACCTGGAGCGTCGGCGTCGAGTACCAGAAGCACCGGTCCGACGACGCCTCGCGCTCCGGCTTTCCGCTGTTCCACACCGACGGGACGAAGACCGACATCTCCCGTTCCTACAACAGCGGCGCCGATTGGGCGTACTTCATGCACGACAACCTGACCGTCTTCAGCGACCTGAAGCACCGCTTCGGGAACGGCTGGACGGCGACGCTGAACGTGGAGCGCAACAACCGCGAGTATGACGGTCTGCTCGGCTACGGCGTGCGCGGCAGCCTCAACCGGGACGGCACCGGCATGGGGATCTGGCCGGGCCGCTGGAACTCCGACCTGGAGCAAACCTCGGTCAACGCCGACGTGAGCGGCCCCTTCGAACTGTTCGGACGGCGCCACGAGCTGATGGCGGGCGTCGGCGGCTATTACGCCAAGCGCAAGGGGCTCGACTACCCGCTCTGGTACATCAACGGCTACGACTACTCGATCCCCAACTTCTTCACCTGGAACGGCAACATCGCCCGCCCGACGCTCAACCCGACCGGCTGGTCGCAGACCGACGAGCGGCAGATGGCCGCCTACGCCGCGACCCGGCTGCGCCCGACCGACGCCCTGTCGTTCATCCTCGGCAGCCGCATCAGCCGCTGGTCGCAGGACGAGAAGAGCCATCCGAACGGCGGTGCGGCAACCGTCAAGAAGCGGTCGGAGAACGGGGTGTTCACGCCCTACGCCGGCATCGTCTACGACGTGACCGACATCTGGTCGGTCTATGCCAGCTACACCAGCATCTTCAAGCCGCAGGACTACAAGGACGTCAGCGGCCAGACCCTCGACCCGCTGGACGGCAACGCCTACGAGGCCGGCGTCAAGGCCGAGTTCTTCGGCGGCCTGCTGAACGCCAGCGCCGCCGTGTTCCTGATCCAGCAGGACAATCTGGGCGAGGCCGATCCCGGCCGCTTCACCCCCGACGGCGGGCAGGCCTACCGGGCGGTCAAGGGTGCGGAAAGCAAGGGCTTCGAGCTGGAGGTCGCCGGCGAGGTCATGGCCGGCTGGCAGGTCGGCGGCGGCTACAGCCACACCACGGTCAAGAACGCCAACGGCCAGCGGATGATGACCTACGTGCCGCGGGACATGGTCAAGCTGTTCACCACCTACCGCCTGCCGGGCGCCTGGGACCGCGTGACGGTGGGCGGCAACGTCAAGTGGGAAGGCGACATCCACAACGGGACCGGCGCCCGGCGGTTCGACCGGGACGGCTACGCGGTGGTCGATCTGATGACCCGTTATCAGATCACCGACAAGGTGTCGGCCACGCTGAACCTCAACAACCTGTTCGACGAGAAGTACCTGACCAGCATCCAGAACTACGGCTTCTACGGCGAGCCGCGCAACGTCCTGCTGTCGCTGCGGGCGACCTGGTGATGACGGCGCGGCGGGCGGCGCGGGCGCCGGGCACCGGACGGCGCCGCCACCGCGGCGTCATCGCCGC
>NZ_JAUJFI010000040.1 GCF_030849505.1 Azospirillum isscasi
GGAGCGGCGGCAAAAGCGGAACCGGCCCCGGCCCCGGCCCGGCCGCCCCGTGGCGGAGCGGCGAACCGGCGGCGGCGCCCGGCGGCGTCCCCGGCGTCAGCGGGGGAACCGCTCATCCGGAATGACCTTTTCCACCGTCTTGGACGGTGCCGGCATGTCCCAGGAGGCAAGGAACGCCATGCCTCCCCCGATGACGAACAGGAACAGGACGAGAAGAACGGAAATAACCCGGCTCATGGCGATCGGAGTCGTGTTTCTGTGGAAGGAACGGCGGCGCTGTATCACGGTCTGCGTCTGTGCGGCTTGGGACAAGGGTGCGCTTTCATGCTAATCATCGCACACCGTCCGCACCGCTGGCCCGATGGCCGATGAACGCAGGACGTACCACTTTAGCCACAGGGGGCACCGATGCGCAACATGCGGAGACCCCCGCAACCGAATCGAACACCGGCACCCAAGTCGCCGTCACTTAAGTCACCGTCACCAGGAAAGTCCGCAACACCATGACCGCCCGCCTTCCACCCCAGGGACCGCAGCCGGACCCGTCGAAGATCCTGCCGAAGACGGTGGTGCTGGTCGGGCTGATGGGGGCCGGAAAGAGCGCGATCGGGCGGCGGCTGGCCGCGCGGCTGCACCTGCCCTTCGTCGACGCCGACACCGAGATCGAGACGGCGGCGGGCTGCACCATCGCGGAAATCTTCGCCCGCGACGGCGAGGCCGTGTTCCGCTCGGTGGAGCGCCGGATCATCACCCGGCTGCTGACCGAACAGCCGGTGCACATCCTGGCGACCGGCGGCGGCGCCTTCATGGACCCGGAGACGCGCGCGGCCATCCGCGCCCACGGCCTGTCGGTCTGGCTGCGCGCCGAGCTGGACGTGCTGCTGGCCCGCACGGCGCGGCGCACCCACCGCCCGCTGCTGAACGCCGGCGACCCGAAGGAAATCCTGAGCCGGCTGATGACCGCCCGCTACCCGGTCTACGCGGAGGCCGACCTGACCGTGATCAGCGACGAGCGCCCGCCGGAAGCGACCGTGGAGCAGGTGATCGAGGCGCTGGAGGCGCATTTCGGCGTCGCCCTGCCCCATTCCGCCCATCACCACCATCACCGCCACCCGGCGCACCACCACCACGACAAGCCCTGATCCCGCCATGACCTCTTCAGACACCCCTGCGGGCACCGACATCGTCCGCCTCGACCTCGGCCCCCGCAGCTACGACATCCTGGTCGGCGACCGGGTGCTCGACGGCGCCGGACCGCGCATCGCCGCCGTCACCCGGGGCAAGGCCCCCATCGTCGTCACCGACGAGAACGTCGCCCCCCTGCATCTGCCGACGCTGGAGCGCACGCTGCGCGGCTCGGGCATCGAGCCGACCCAGGCCATCGTCCTGCCGGCGGGGGAGAAGACCAAGGACTTCGCCCATTTCGAGCGGCTGATGGACGCCGTCCTGGCGCGCGGGATCGAGCGGTCGGCGGTCCTGCTGGCGCTCGGCGGCGGGGTGATCGGCGACATCACCGGCTTCGCCGCGGCCTCCGCGCTGCGCGGCATCGACTTCATCCAGGTGCCGACCACGCTGCTCAGCCAGGTGGACAGCTCGGTCGGCGGCAAGACCGGCATCAACAGCCCGCACGGCAAGAACCTGATCGGCGCCTTCCACCAGCCGCGGCTGGTCATCGCCGACACCGCCACGCTGGACACGCTGCCCCGGCGCGAGGTGCTGGCCGGCTATGCCGAGGTGGTGAAGTACGGACTGATCCGCCTGCCCGGCTTCTTCGCCTGGCTGGAGGAGAACGGGGAGCGGGTGGTGGCCGGCGACAGCGACGCGCGCCGGTACGCCGTCACCGAAAGCTGCCGGGCCAAGGCCGCCATCGTCGGGGTGGACGAGCGGGAGAGCGGCGACCGCGCCCTGCTGAACCTGGGCCACACCTTCGGCCACGCGCTGGAGGCGGCGACCGGCTTCGGCCCCCGCCTGCTGCACGGCGAGGCGGTGTCGATCGGCATGGCGCTGGCCTTCGACCTGTCGGTGCGGCTGGGGCTGTGCCCCGCGGCGGACGCGGAGAAGGCGCGCGCCCATCTGGCCCGCGTCGGCCTGCCGGTCCGCCCCACCGACATTCCCGGCGTGGAGTGGGACGTGGACGGGCTGATCCTGTCGATGGCCAAGGACAAGAAGGTGAAGGACGGGCGCATCACCTTCGTGCTGGTGCGCGGGCTGGGCGACGCCTTCACCCAGCGGGACGTCGATCCGGCGGTGGTGCGCACCCTTCTGGAGGATGCCGTCGCACCCTGATGCGGTGCACCATAATCCCTTGACCGTTGGGGTGGCAAACTGTCAGAGTTCACGACAATTCCGATTCGCGTCCAAGACGCGGCGGAATGCCGCCCCAAAAAGGGAGAAGGGACATGCCGAACCGCAAGCTCATCCCCGACGTCATCACGAATCAGCAGCTCGTCTGCCTGCCCCCGGAAGCCAGCGTCCAGGACGCCGCCGTGCTGATGGCGGAACGCCGCGTCGCCGCCGTCCTGGTCACCCAGGGCCAGCCGCCGAAGAGCCAGTCGCTGAAGGGCATCTTCACCGAACGCGACCTCGCCAGCCGCGTCGTCGCCCTGGGGCGCGACCCGGCGGCCACCCGGCTGTCCGAGGTGATGACCGCTTCTCCCGACACGCTGGGGCCCGACGCCCGCGCCTATGAGGCGCTGGATCTCATGGAGCGCCACCACTACCGCCACCTGCCGGTCACCGCCAACGGCGAATCGGACGGCACGGTGATGGGCATCGTCTCCATCCGCGACCTGTTCGCCGTGGTCCGCGCCCATCTGGAGGACGAGATCCGCGACCGCGAAGCCTTCATCTTCGGGTCGAACTACTCCGCCAGCGCGCCGCCATAACCCCACGGCGCGTAATGCTGCAATGCGGTGAAGCCGGCTTGACCTGAACGCTGGCCCCACCGATATTCCCGGACACGCCCCAACAATCAGGCCGTCCGAACTAGGCCGAACGTCAGAGAGTCCCATGCCCCTGTCCGAACCCGCCGCGCGCGAACCGATCCACACCCGGGAAGTCACGTGCCGGGGCTATCGGCGGACCGATGGGCTGTGGGACGTCGAAGGCCATCTGACCGACGTGAAGAGCTATGCCTTCCACACCGAGCAGCGCGGCCAGATCCTGCCCGGCGACCCGGTGCACGGCATGTGGCTGCGCCTGACGGTGGACGACGACCTGACCGTCCACGCGGTGGAGGCGGTGACGGAGAAGAGCCCCTACCGCACCTGCGGCTCCGTCACCCCCAATTTCCAGCGGCTGGTCGGGCTGAAGATCGGGCCGGGCTGGACCCGTGCGGTGAAGGAACGGCTGGGCGGCATCCAGGGCTGCACCCATCTGGTGGAGCTTCTGGGGCCGATCGCCACGACGGCCTTCCAGACCATCTACCCCATCCTGGCGCGCGAGCAGGCCGAGAAGGCCAGAACCGCCGGCGGCAAGGAGGCCGGCAGCAAGGAAGACATGCTGCGCACCAAGCGTCCGGTGCTGCTGAACACCTGCCACATCTTCGACAGCAACGGCGAGGTCGTGCGGAAGAACTGGCCCGACCATTACACCGGCGACCGCCCGCGCGACGCCGCGGACTGACGCGGTCGCCGCCGATTCGGAACCGGCGCCGGGAACGACGCGAAAAGGGCGCGGTCCAACGGGAACGCGCCCTTTTCGCATCCGAATCGGACTCAACCCGGCCCGTGAGCCCCACGTTACGCTTCGAGAACGGCCCGCAAGCCGTCGCCCGAAGCCGCCGGCGGCGGGGCCGCGGAGGCGGTGGCCCCGGACCCGCCTTCCGGCTGGTCCAACTCGTCCAGCGGCGGCAGGTCGAAGGGCGTTCCGACGAAGGGATCGCCGCCGCCGTGCCCGGCCTGGACGTGGCCGTCCTCGGTGCAGGCCCGGCGGAAATAGGCCGCGATGAAGACCCGGACCGCCGAGGTCAGGGTGACCTCCGAATTGTCGCCGGTCGGACCGCGCCGCCGGATCTGCTCCTCCAGCCGGTCCTTGATCTGGGTGCAGAGGCCATTGACCGTCAGACCCTCGCGGCGGGCGATGTCCTCCAGAGCGTCCCACATGGTCGGCTCCAGACGCATGCTCGTGCGGCGCCCGGCAATCATGATGTTCATGCTCTTCAGCGGTTCCACACACGCGTTGGGGGTCACTGTTAACCGCTTCTTCGGCCCGCGCTTCGCCATACGCCGCCCTCTCCACGAACCCGCCGGACGACGTGCGAAAAGTACGTCGCCCACGGCGCATTGATTGGTTGCATGCGCTGCACTCTACTAAATACAGCGAGAATTGCAACCATGGCCGCACTCCAACTATGCTTACAAGCGGAAAAGAACCTCTAGTAGTTGCATGCATATGTATGCATTTGCGGATGACGCTTTTTCCTTGGTGCACGGACGATGGCCGGGCGTTCTTGTCGGCGTTGCTGTCAGCGGGCCTCTTCGGGCGTCAGCGTGGTCAGGCCGAGAGCGTGAACGCGCTCCGCCATTTCTTGGGCCAGCAGGCCGTAGACCAGCCGCTGGCGCTCCACGCGCGATTTTCCGGCGAAGGCGGCGGAGACGATGGTGATGTGGAAATGCGTCTCCCCTTCCGGATGGGCGCCGCCATGGCCGGCGTGGCGGCCGGAGTCGTCCTGGATGTCGAGCCGTTCGGGGGACAGCGCGTCGGTCAGCTTCCGGCGCATGCGGGTGGCGTATTCCATGGAAAGGTTCCTCGTTGTATCCGGGCTGGATCGAAGTGACGGCGCGGCACCGCCACAGTCAAGACGTCCGTGCCGCAGACCGGCCATTTTCCGCAGTCCGGCACCGCCCCCTTGCGTGCGCTTGCCAGAAAGGGTGCCTCTTCCCATACTTCGCACATGAGCAAGCCACGCACCCGCTACGATTTCAGCCGCTATGACCAGCCGCGCGCCGCCGTGCGCGCCTGCGATCATCCGGGCTGCGCGGGCGAGGGCGAGTACCGCGCGCCGAAGAGCCGCCGGCAGCTCAACGACTATTACTGGTTCTGCCTGGACCATGTGCGCGAATACAACCGCGCCTGGGACTATTACGCCGGCATGAAGCCCGAGCAGATCGAGGCCGAGGTCCGCCGCGACACCACCTGGCAGCGGCCGAGCTGGCCGCTCGGCTTCTGGGGGGTGCAGGAGAAATTCCTGCGCGACCGCGCGATGCACGGCTTCAGCTTCGAGTTCGGGCGCGACGCCGGCAAGGACTCGTCGGAGGAGCACAGGCAGCGCCGCCAGGCCGCCCGCACCGCGGAGGAGGAGGCGCTGGTCGTCCTCGACCTCGCCCCGCCGGTGGATTTCCCGCGCATCAAGGCGCGCTACCGCGAGCTGGTGAAGGTCCACCATCCCGACGCGAACGGCGGGGACAAGGCGGCGGAAGAAAAGTTGAAGGAGATCAATCAGGCCTACAACACGCTGAAAGCCTGCTATGGTGCGTAAACCCGACGGTTGGCCGGACCGGAATGGCCCGGCGGCCCCGACAACAGACACGTTGGAACGATAAGAACCTCCCATGCCTTCTCAAGGAGCCACCCAGGCCAGCTCGGCCCTGTTCGATCACGTTCCCGACATCACCCTGTCGGTGCGTCAAGCGTTCGGCATCGACAGCGACATGCAGGTGCCGGCCTTCAGCCAGCGCACGGAGCATGTGCCGGACATCGACGAAGCCTACCGCTTCGACCGCGACACGACGCTCGCGATCCTGGCCGGCTTCGCCTACAACCGCCGCGTCATGGTCCAGGGCTATCACGGGACCGGCAAGTCCACCCACATCGAACAGGTGGCGGCCCGCCTGAACTGGCCCTGCATCCGCATCAACCTGGACAGCCACATCAGCCGCATCGACCTGATGGGCAAGGACGCCATCGTCCTGCGCGACGGCGTGCAGGTGACGGAATACCGCGAAGGCATCCTGCCCTGGGCGTTGCAGCACGCCTGCGCGCTGGTCTTCGACGAGTACGACGCGGGCCGTCCGGACGTGATGTTCGTGATCCAGCGCGTGCTGGAGGTGGAAGGCAAGCTGACCCTGCTCGACCAGAACCGCGTCATCCGCCCGCACCCGGCCTTCCGCCTGTTCGCCACGGCGAACACCGTCGGCCTGGGCGACACAACCGGCCTCTACCACGGCACGCAGCAGATCAACCAGGGCCAGATGGACCGCTGGAACATCGTGGCGACGCTGAACTATCTGCCGCTGGACGCCGAGGTGAAGATCATCGCCTCCAAGGTGCCGGAATACGACAGCGAGGCGGGCCGCAAGACCGTGGCGTCGATGGTGCGTCTGGCCGACCTGACCCGCGCCGGCTTCATCAACGGCGACATCTCCACCGTGATGAGCCCGCGCACGGTCATCACCTGGGCGCAGAACGCCAACATCTTCAACGACGTCGCCTTCGCGTTCCGGATCACCTTCCTGAACAAGTGCGACGAGGTGGAGCGCCCGACCGTCGCCGAATACTACCAGCGCTGCTTCGGCACCGAACTGCCGGAGACGGGGGTGCAGGCGAATCTGGTGTGACGGGGGTTAAGGTCCTGCCCGGTTGCGGAGCACCGATTCTTCAAGGATTTCGCGGATTTGAACACGGATTTCATGAATGAGGGTCGTTTTAGACCATAAGGTCGAAGCTCTGACGGAGCGTATCACTGAAGCCGGATTCGAGGTCTTCAACACGCTTGGGCACGGCTTTGTCGAATCGGTCTATCGGAACGCCCCCCTTCATGAACTCCGCAGCCGCAATCTGGATGTCGGGCTGGAGGTGCCATTCGGCGTCTCCTACAAGGGCAGCAGCGTCGGGACTTACTTCGCGGACATCGTGGTCGAAGATTTGGTGATCGTCGAATTGACGGTCGTCGAAACCATTGGCCAACCGCACATCAAGCAGGTGGTGAATTACCTTCGGGCAAGCGGGATGCCGGTCGGGCTTCTGCTGAATTTCGGCACGCCGAGCCTTACGGTCCGGCGCGTTCTTCCATAAGGAAAAATCCGTGTAATCCGTGCCCAAATCCGTGCAATCCGTGAAGACTCCGCACTTCTCCAACTCCATCGACAGCCCGCCATGACCGAACGTGAAAACCCCGTCGAGGCCTTCAAGCGCTCCACCGCCGCCGCGGTGCGGGCCCTCTCCCGCCGGGCCGACGTGCAGGTGGGCTTCTCCACCGAACCGCCCGGCGTCGCCGGGCTGCGCGTGCGCATCCCCACCCCGGCGCGCGACCTGAACCCCCACGACGTCGCCACGCTGCGCGGCGCCGCCGACGCGGTGTCGCTGCGGCTGCGCTTCCACGACAACGCCATCCATCTCCAGCGCATGCCGCTGGGCGACAGCGCCCGCGCCGCCTACGACGCGCTGGAGCAGGCCCGCTGCGAGGCGCTGGGCGCCCGCCACATGCCCGGCGTGGCCGCCAATCTGGAGGCGGCGCTGGACGAGCGCTACCACAAGCAGGGCTTCGAGCGGCTGGAGGAGCGCGAGCAGGTCCCCCTGCCCGAGGTGCTGCGCCTGATCGCCCGCGAGGCGATGACCGGCGCCGCCCCGCCCCCCGCCGCCGAGCACGCGGTCAGCCTGTGGCGCGGCTGGATCGAGGAGCGGCTGGGCAAGGACCTGCACGGCCTCGCCGGCCACATGGCCGACCAGGACGGCTACGCCCGCGCGGTGCGCAAACTGCTGGCCGAGCTGGACATGGAGGTCGGCAACGACCCCGACGAGCCGCAGGAGCCGGAGGAGGACGAGCGCGAGTCCGGCGAGGACGGGAACGAGCCGAACAAGGGCCAGACCCAGGGCGAGGACGACGTCCAGAGCCAGGCCGAGTCGATGTCCTCGCAGGACACCCAGGAATCCGACCAGGGCGAGCAGGCCGACGAGGGCACCGGCGAGGAGGGCGACACCGAGATGGGCCAGGGCGAGGGGGCGGAGGAGCCCGCCGGCCCCGGCCAGCCCCGGCGCCCGGAGGCCAGCCGCCGCAACGAGCCCGACCCCAACGCCTACAAGCCCTTCACAACCCAGTTCGACGAGGTGGTGGACGCCGCCGAACTGTGCGACCCCGACGAGCTGGCCCGGCTGCGCCACATGCTGGACCAGCAGCTCGTGCATCTCCAGGGGGTGATCTCCAAGCTGGCCAACCGCCTGCAGCGCCGCCTTCTGGCGAAGCAGCAGCGGTCCTGGGAGTTCGACCTGGACGAAGGCATCCTGGACGCCGCCCGCCTCGCCCGCATCGTCGTCAACCCGGTCCTTCCCCTCTCCTTCAAGAAGGAGAAGGAGATGGACTTCCGCGACACGGTGGTGTCGCTGCTGATCGACAATTCCGGTTCCATGCGCGGGCGCCCCATCTCCATCGCCGCGATGAGCGCCGACATCCTGGCCCGCACGCTGGAGCGCTGCGCGGTGAAGGTGGAGGTGCTGGGCTTCACCACCCGCGCCTGGAAGGGCGGGCAGGCGCGCGAGCACTGGATCGCGTCGGGCAAGCCGGCCAACCCGGGCCGCCTGAACGACCTGCGCCACATCGTCTACAAGGACGCCGACCAGCCCTGGCGCCGCGCCCGCAAGAATCTGGGCCTGATGCTGCGCGAGGGCATCCTCAAGGAGAACATCGACGGCGAGGCGCTGATGTGGGCGCACAACCGTCTGATCGGGCGGCCCGAGCAGCGGCGGATCCTGATGGTCATCTCCGACGGCGCGCCGGTGGACGATTCGACCCTGTCGGTCAACGCCGGCAATTATCTGGAGCGGCACCTGCGGCAGGTGATCGAGTACATCGAGACCCGCTCGCCGGTGGAGCTGGTGGCCATCGGCATCGGCCACGACGTGACGCGCTATTACCGCCGCGCCGTCACCATCGTGGACGCCGAACAGCTGGGCGGCACCATGATGAACAAGCTGGCCGAGCTGTTCGACGAGGACGACCGCCGGGGCCGCACCGGCTGGCGGTGAGGCCGAAAACCAGCCTGGAAACGGCAAGGGCGCGGATCACTCCGCGCCCTAACTGTCCGGATGCGATCCGCTTTGGACCGCGACGGCGGTCCCGGCCGCCCATGCGGCCGAAGCCCGCCTTTGGCGGGAACACAGTTCCCGCTGGCGGCAGGCGGATGCCATTGGCATCCGCTGAGAGCCGGCGAATGAGGCGATATGAGTCTAAAGCGAACCGACGTTCGCTTTAGCCGTTTGTGCCATCCGGTTGGGGCGGTCACTGCAGGCTGCGCTGCATTTCCTCGAAATTGCGGGAGAAGCCGTTCAGCGGGAAGTCGATGTCGCGCTTGCCGGCGCGCAGGAAGTTCACGCGGACCAGCACCGTGGAGCCGTTGCGGAACTGGTCCACCACGCGGCCCGACACGAAATTCGGGAACATGCACATGTTCAGCGTGGCGATCTGCGTCTCGATCCGCGGCTGACGGTCCACGCGGATGGCGCAGTTGTCGATCATGCCCTGGCTGGTCGTCAGGAACAGGTGAAAGTCGTTGCCGGTCGGGATGACGCTCAGCGCCACGAACCCGACCTCCTTCCCATCGTCGAACAACCGGTAGTTCATCAGGCGGCAGACCTTGGTGTCGGTCATGCGGTCGATCTCGCACCGGCTGGTCCAGGCGCCTTCCGGGCCGTATTCGGCGGCGGATTTGGAGAAATCGACAGCGGAGGCCGGCGTGGCGGACAGCGCGGACAGCAGCACCGCACCAAAAGCGAAGAGACCTGTCCAACGCATCCTGACGCCCCCCATCTGTCGTCCCGATTGACCGCAAACGGTTCCGCCGGATGGCGGGTACCGCGAACGGATTATAGGCATACCCCAAAGACGGACAAGCCTTTACGCCCTTGGCCGTTTCCACGGCTCCGGACGGCCCGCCCATCCGGCGCCGTCGGCCAAGGGCTGAGAACGGTTGTCATTCACACTTGACACCCCAGCCCCCGGATGATCAAGTCGGCCCATGAGAACGCTTCGCAATTGCGGGCGCGAACGGACAGGAACTCGGGAGACAACCAGGATGCACATCGGATCGCGCGGCGTGGTCGCCGCCACCTTCGCTGCGACGCTGCTGGCCATGGCGGGCGCCGCCAACGCCGCCGAGGTGAACGTCTATTCCGCGCGCCATTACGATGTGGACAAGGAACTCTACGACACCTTCACCAAGAAGACCGGCATCAAGGTCAACGTCATCGAGGGCAAGGAAGAGGAGCTGATCGAGCGGATGAAGACCGAAGGCGGCAACAGCCCCGCCGACGTGTTCATCACCGTGGACGCCGGCCGCCTGTGGCGCGCCCAGGACGCCGGCCTGCTCCAGCCGACCCGCTCCAAGACGCTGGAAGAGGCCATCCCGGCCCACCTGCGCGAGCCGGAAGGCCGTTGGTTCGGCATCTCCAAGCGCGCCCGCATCCTGGTCTACAACAAGGCCACGGTGAAGCCGGACGAGATCAAGACCTATGAGGAGCTGGCCGATCCGAAGTGGAAGGACCGCGTCCTCGTCCGCTCCTCGACCAGCGTCTACAACCAGTCGCTCGTCGGCTCGCTGCTCGCCGCCCATGGCGAGAAGGCGACCGAGGACTGGGCCAAGGGCGTCGTCGCCAACATGGCGCGCAAGCCGCAGGGCGGCGACACCGACCAGATCAAGGGCGTGGCCGCCAACGAAGGCGACGTGGCCGTGACCAACACCTACTACTTCGCCCGCATCGCTTCCTCCACCAAGCCGGAGGACAAGGCCATCGCGGAGAAGCTGGGCGTGATCTTCCCCAACCAGGGCGACCGCGGCACCCATGTGAACGTCTCCGGCGCCGGCGTGGCGAAGAACGCGCCGAACAAGGCGGAAGCCGTCAAGTTCCTGGAATATCTGGTCAGCCCCGAGGCCCAGAAGATGTTCACCGAGAAGAACTACGAATACCCGATCGTCGCCGGGGCGGAGACCGCGCCGGTGCTGGTCTCCTGGGGCACGTTCAAGGAAGACCCGCTGAACGCCGCCATCTACGGCAAGAACAACGCCGAGGCCCTGAAGATCATGGATCGCGCCGGCTGGAAGTAAGCCACCGACCGGCGTAGCGAAGGGGCGCGTCCCAGCGGTGGAGACGCGCCCTTTTCATGTGTGCGGTCTTAAAATTTCCCCTCTTCGAAGTCGCGGTAGGCTTGCATCACCTCCTCGCGGCTGTTCATGACGAAGGGACCGCCCCAGGCCACCGGTTCGCCGATGGGGCGCCCGGAGAGCAGCAGGAAGCGCGCGCCGGACGGTCCGGCGGAAACCTCCACCCGGTCGCCCTCGCCAAGCACCAGCACCCGCGGGCCGCCCAGCCGCACCGACGTGCCCGGCGCCAGCACCGAGCCTTCGAAGACCACCAGCGCCGCCGTGTGGCCGGCGGGCACCGCTTCGGCGAAGGCCGCGCCGGGCGGCAGGGCGACGTCGAAGTAGCGGGCCTCCGTGGGGCCGCCGCGCACCGGGCCGGCGGTGCCCTTCCCGGTGGTGCCGGCGATCACCGTCACGGTCGCCCCGCCCTCGCGGGTTTCCACCGGGATGCGGTCGGCGGCGAACTCCTGATAGGCGGGCTCCGTCATCTTCAGCCGGGCCGGCAGGTTGATCCAGAGCTGGAAGCCCTTCATCAACCCTTCGGTCTGCTCCGGCATCTCGGAATGGATCACGCCCCGCCCGGCGGTCATCCACTGCACGCCGCCGGTTTCGATCACGCCCTCATGGCCGTGGTTGTCCCAATGGCGCATGCGGCCCGCCAGCATGTAGGTCACCGTCTCGAAACCGCGGTGCGGGTGGTCGGGGAAGCCGGCCAGATAGTCCTGCGGCGAGTCGGACCCGAAGTAATCCAGCATCAGGAAGGGGTCGAGCATGCGCAGGCGCGGCGTGCCGACCATGCGGGTCATGCGCACGCCGGCCCCGTCGGACGCCTCCATGCCTTCGACGGCGGTCAGGACGGGACGGACGGTTTCGGCGGTCATGGGGCGCTCTCCTCAGGCAAGATGGCTGAGAGAGAGGTATTCTTTCACGGGCGCCGGATAAAGCCCCCTCGCCGCGCAACACTGTTGCGACGGCGGCAACAGCCCTGCGGATCGAAACTCACTCGTCGGTCTGGCCGGGGCGGGAGCGGCTGATGGACAGGCTCAGCAGGATCACCGGCACGATGCCCACCGCGACGATGGCCAGCGCCCCCGTGGCGGCCTCGGTCAGCCGCTCGTCGGAGGCCAGCGTGTAGACGCGCACGGCCAGCGTGTCGAAGTTGAAGGGCCGGACGATCATCGTGGCCGGCAGCTCCTTCATCACGTCCACGAAGACCAGCAGGCCGGCGGTCAGCAGGCTGCCCCACATGATCGGCGCGTGGACGCGCAGCAGCGTCCGCCCCGCCGTGTGGCCGAGCACGCGGGAGGCGAAGTCCATGGTCGGGCGGATCTTGCCCAGGCTGGCCTCGATCGTGTTGAAGGACACCGCCAGGAAGCGGACCAGATAGGCGAACAGCACCGCCGCGATGGTGCCGCTCAGCAGCAGGCCGGTGGACACGCCGATGGTCTGGCGGAAAAAGGCATCGATGGCGTTGTCGAGATGGGCGAAGGGGATCAGCACGCCGACCGCGATCACCGAACCGGGAATGGCGTAACCCATGGCGGCGACGCGCACCGCGCCCTTCAGCAGCGGCGTCGGGCGCAGCCGCTGCCCATAGGCCAGGACCAGCGCCAGCGACACCGCCAGCACCGCGGCCAGCGCCGCCAGCGTGAAGCTGTTGCGGGCCAGCGCCAGGAACATCGGCCCGAATGCCTGATCCCCGGCGGTGACCGCCATGCGGACCAGAAGCGCCGCAGGCAACAGGAAGCCCAGCAGCAGCGGCAACCCGCAGGCGGTCATGGCCGCGGCGGCGCGCCAGCCCTTCAGCGCGTGCTTCGGCAGGCGGCGGTAGCGGGTGGTGGTGTGGTGGTAGCGGGCCTGACGGCGCGACCAGCGCTCCATCAGCACCAGCACCAGGACGAACAGCATCAGCACCGCGGCCAACTGCGCCGCCGCCACCGGCTGTCCCATGGCAAACCACGTCCGGTAGATGCCGGTGACGAAAGTGTTCACGGCGAAATACTGCACCGTACCGAAATCGGCCAGCACCTCCATCAGCACCAGCGCGAGGCCGGCGACGATGCTGGGGCGGGCCAGCGGCAGGGCCACCGTGAAGAAGCTGCGCCACGGCCCGCGGCCGAGCGTGCGGCTGACCTCCAGCACACAGACGGACTGCTCCAGGAAGGCGGCGCGCGACAGCAGATAGACGTACGGGTACAGCACCAGCGTCATCATCAGCGCCGCGCCTTCGAGCGTACGGATGTCCGGAAACCAGTAATCGCGGCGCGACCAGTGGAACGCCTCGCGGAGCGCGGTTTGAATCGGGCCGACGAACTGGAGCAGGTCGGTGTAGACGTACGCCATGACGTAGGCCGGCACCGCCATGGGCAGCAGCAGCGCCCATTCCAGCATCCGGCTGCCGGGGAAGCGGCACATGGTGACCAGCCAGGCGGTGCCCACCCCGATCACCAGCGTGCCCACCCCCACCCCGAAGACGAGGCGCACGGTGTTCAGCAGATACTCCGCCAGCACCGTTTCGACCAGATGCTGCCACACCCCGCCCGTCGGCACGAAGACGCGGCTGACCACCGCCAGCACCGGCAGGGCGACCAGCGCCGCGATCAGCAGCGTCGCCAGCGTCCAGCCGCTGAAACCGACGCGATTCCACAGGGAGGAGTAGGAGGCCGCGCTCTGCGCCGGTCCATCCGGCGATTGGCCGGGGGTCTGAAAGGTGTCCGTCGTCAAGGCCGGATACGCCCATAGGGATGTGTCGAACGGGACCCCTATGGTGTCACAGACTGCAAATAATTCGCAATGACAACATGCCGCATCCCTTTCCCGTGACGGTATGACAGGGATGCGGCTGCCGGTCGCTTTACTTCGTGCCGAACATGCGGTCGCCCGCGTCGCCCAGGCCGGGGACGATGTAGGCGTTCTCGTCCAGATGGCTGTCGAGCGAGGCGGTGAAGACCTTCACCCGTGGGTGGGCGGCGGCGAAGACGCGCATGCCCTCGGGTGCCGCCACCAGGGCCATGAAGCGGATGTTCTCGTCGTCCACCCCATGACGGTTCAGCACGTCGCAGGCATGGACGGCGGAATTGCCGGTGGCCAGCATCGGGTCCACCACGATGAACAGGCGGCCTTCCGCCTCCGGCAGCTTGACCAGATACTCGTGCGGCATCTTGGTGTCGTGGTCGCGGTAGAGGCCGATGTGCCCCTCGCGCGCCGACGGCACCAGCTCGTGCAGGCCCTGCGCCATACCCAGGCCGGCGCGCAGCACCGGAACGATGGCCAGCTTCTTGCCGGCGATGACCGGGGCGTCCATCGGCTGGAGCGGCGTGTCGATCCGCTCGGTCGTCAGGGGCAGGTCGCGGGTGATCTCATAGCCCATCAGCAGAGAGATCTCGCGCAGCAGCGTGCGGAAGCCGCCGGTGGAGCGCTCCTTCGCCCGCATCAGCGTCAGCTTGTGCTGGATCAGCGGGTGGTCGAGGATGAACAGATTGGGGAATTCGGGAATGGTGCGCATGGGTCTCGTGCCGCGGCCTGGATCGGTCTTGATCCTAACCCGGCGGACCCGCTTCGGCCAAGCCGCCCTTAAAGGGATGCACGGCTGTTAACGAATGACCGAGGATGAGGCAAACATCCCTCTGCCCCGTGGGGAGAGGGTCTGGGTGAGGGGGCGTTCCGCCCGGCAGGGGGAAAAGGGATACGCATCCTGTCCGAGCGCACCCTCGACCTTGAGGCTGGAGCCCTGCACGCGATGGGGCTCCATGCCCTCACCGGCACCGGATCAGCGCCGGCTCGTCGCCGCCGCCTCCGGACGGTCGACGCCGTAGCGGATCACGCGGTTGCGCCCGCTGTTCTTCGCCTGATAGAGCGCGCGGTCGGCGCAGACGATCATCTCGTCCACCGGCAGGTCCTCCCGCGCCTCGACCAGCCCGAAGGAGGCGGTGACGGGAATCCGCCGCCCGTCCGGCAGCACCACCGGCGCCCGCGCCAGATCGGCGCGCAGCCGTTCGATGACTTGGAAGCCCTCGGTGAGGCCGGTTTCCTTCAAGCAGATCAGGAACTCCTCCCCGCCCATGCGGAACGCCTCGTCGAAGCTGCGGATGCCGCGGCTGATGGCGGCGGCGGTGGCGGCCAGGACGCGGTCGCCGATGTCGTGCCCGTGGGTGTCGTTGATGCCCTTGAAGCGGTCGATGTCGCAGATGGCGATGCAGAAGGCCGGGCCGGCCCGGCGGAAGCGGTTGTGCTCGCGCTCCAGCGCCTCGGCCATGCCGCGGCGGGTGCGCAGGCCGGTCAGCGGGTCCAGCCCGCTCGCCGCCGCGCCGAAGGCCCGCTCCACCCGGCGCAGATGCAGCACGAACTCCTCGAACCGCGCGATCACCGCCTCGTATTCGGACTCGCTGGGGCTGTCGCCGGCGGCGGCCTTCAGCAGAAGCAGCTTGGCGTTGCGGTGCATCTGCTCGTGCAGGGTGACCAGCTTCTCCACGGCGGGCTGGTGGGCCAGATCGTCCGCGTTGACCGCCACGCACCACGCCGCGAAGGAGGCCGGGGCCGACACCCGTTCGCCCCCCTGCCCGCCGCGGAAGAAGACGGCGCGGTGCCATTGCCCGACCCATCGCAGATGTTCGTCGAGCACGATGCCGAGGCTGTCGGATGGCGAGCGCGTGTCGGTCGAGGCGGTCATCGGGCTTGCGGGGCTTCCCATCGGACACGTCCGCCGGTGGCGGTCGATGAAATCCAACTGTATCACACGAAGTCATAGCGCGGGCACGCAACCCGGTCGTGCGATTAAGTTGTGTCCATCCGCCTTAAGCGAAAGCCCCGCAAGCACATCGCATTTAAATAAATTGCCGAATTCCGCTACAGCCCGGCCACGCTGTCCAGGAAGCGGCGGATCAGCGCCGGGTCCTTGTGGCCGGGGCGGTCCTCCACGCCCGACGACACGTCCAGCGCGGTGGCTCCGGTCGTCCGCACGGCCTCCGCCGCGTTCTCCGGCTTCAGCCCGCCGGACAGCATCCAGGGCTTCGGCCAGCTCCGCCCGGCCAGCAGCGTCCAGTCGAAGGCGATCCCGTTGCCGCCCGGCAGAGCCGACACCTTGGCCGGCGGCTTGGCGTCGAACAGCAGGCGGTCGGCGACCTCCGCAATCTCCAGCGCGGCGGCCAGATCCTCCGGCCCGCCGACCTTGATCGCCTTCATCACGGGGATGTTGAAGGCGGCCTTGACCTCCGCGATGCGGCGCGGCGTCTCCTTGCCGTGGAGCTGGATCAGGTCGAAGGGAACCTGGCTGACCACATGCTCCAGGAAATCGTCGTCGGGATCGACGAACAGCCCGACCGTGCGCACGCCGGTGGGGACCAGCCGCGCCAACTCCGCCGCCATGGACGGCGCGATGGAGCGCGGGCTCGGCGGGTAGAAGACGAAGCCGACGTAGCGCGCCCCGCCGGACACGGCGGCGTGCAGCGTCTCGGGCTCGGTGAGGCCGCAGATCTTCACGCTGACGGGCATGGGTGCGTGTCCTTACAGTTCCGAAACGATGCGGCGGGCGGCGGCTTCGGGGTCGGTGTCGCCGGTGATCGGGCGCCCGATGACGAGATGGTCCGCCCCGGCGGCCAGCGCCTCGGCGGGGGTCATGACGCGCTTCTGGTCGTTGGCGGCGGACCAGGCGGGGCGGATGCCCGGCACCATCAGGATGAAGTCCGGCCCGCAGGCTTCGCGGATCAACGCCACCTCGGCGGGGGAGCAGACCACGCCGTCCACCCCGGAGTCCTTGGCGAGCAGCGCCAGCCGCTTCACCTGATCGGCCACCGGAACGCTCTGGCCGACGGCCTGGAGGTCGGCGGCGTCCATGCTGGTCAGCACGGTGACGGCGAGGATCTTGGGACGGCCGGCGCCGGCGCCGGCCGCCGCTTCCGCCGCCGCGCGCATCATGGCCGGGCCGCCGGAGGTGTGGATGGTCATAAAGGCTGGCTTCAGCGGCAGCGCCGCGCGGATGCCGCCGGCCACCGTGTTGGGGATGTCGTGCAGCTTCAGGTCCAGGAACAGGGGCGGGCCGTCCTCGCCGATCACCGCGCGGATGCCCGCCGGGCCGTGGGCCACGAAGAACTCCAGGCCCAGCTTGATCCCGCCGACGACCCCCGCGATCCGCCGGCTGAGGTCGCGGGCGGTGTCGAGGTCGGTCGTATCGACGGCGCAGAAAATGCGCGAGGCGGGCGTGATCGCGGGCGTGGTCATGGAAAAACAGCTCTCCGAACCCTGGAAGGTGGTGACGTGGCGCAGCCTAACAAGGGCCGGCGGCAATCACCAGACTTCCGGGGCCGGGTAAGCACCGCTATTCGCGGTTCACATCCACGCGCCCAGTGGGAGTGCCAGTGGGAGTGCCAGTGGGAGTGCCAGTGGGAGTGCCAGTGGAAGTGGCGGTGGGCGAGGAGGTCGGCGTGGCCACCGGGTTGGCGCCCTGCGTGTTCACGTCGCGCAGCGAGGCGGCGGCGGCACGGCGGCGTTCCTCGGCGACCTGCGCGGCGTCGTAATCCGCGGTGGTGGCGTCGTAACCGCTCCAGCCGGCTTCGCGATAGCCCCGCGCCCGGCCCGTGATGTCCACCGAACCGTGGCGCTGCATGACGGCCAGCGCGGAGTCGCACAGCGCCTCCTCCACCCGGCCCACCAGAAGCACGCCGCCGCGGCGCACGCCCTCCGCGAACACCTCCGCGTCGTCCTGCGTCACGCCGATACCGGTCAACATCGAAACTCGCCGGTCGCGGGCGCCGAAGTTCGGGTCCTGGCCGAAATCTGCGGCGTGGCGCCAGCTTTCCAGCCGGTTTTCGGTGGCGAGGCGGCCCGAGTCGCCCAGATTGGCGCTGTCGGCTCCCATCATGGTGAAATCCTGCCGCAGGCTGGCGGCCTCCAGCTCGGCCAGCGCGCGTTCGGCACCGGACAGATCGTCGTACAACGCGACAATGGTCTTCTTGCTCATCAGCCGGCTCCCTCAGAGGAAGTAGTAGAGGAGGGCGAGAATCACCAGCACGACCAGCGCGATGACCCACCAGTTCATGGAGCCGGCCGGCGCCGTCCGGTTGCCGTCCGTGTCATAGACACCCACTTTGCGAGGTTCGTCGGCCATGGATGTTCACTCCCTGTCGGTAAGGCTTCAGCCGGTATAGGCTGATCGGCAAAAGCCGATTGCCCTCTCAACAGGGGTAAGGCGGCACCGTTCCGTGCCGCGTTCAGCGTCCGGCGGCCCAGCCCGTCACGGCGGCGGCCCGCGCCGGGTCGCCGAGGGCCGCGGCCAGCGCCTCGCCCAGCGCCGGGGCGAACTTGAAGCCGTGGCCGGAACAGGCGCTCATCAGCCAGCAGCGGGCGGACAGCGGCTCGACCACGAAGCGCTCGTCCTCCGTCACCGTGTAGAAGCAGGTCGCCGCGTTGGCGAGGCTGTAGCGGTGCCCGTCCGCCAGCACCCGGCGGGCGCGGTCCAGCACGTCGCGCGCCTCGTCCGGATCGGGGTCGCGGTCGGTGTCCGGGTCGCCCTGGCGCGAGAAGCGGTGGTCGCCCGCCTTCATGGTCGTGCCGGCCACCGGGGGAACGACGTAGACCCCGCTCTCGCCGTCCGCGTCGATCAGCATCGGCGCGTTCGCCCAGACGCCGCGCAACCCCTCCGGCGGCATCAGATAGGCCACCACCTGCCGCGACGGGGTCAGGCGCGCCGCCGTCTCCGGAAGCAGCTTCGTCACCCAGGCCCCGGCGGCGACCACCAGCGCGTCGGCCCCGATGGTCCGGCGGTCGGCCAGCGTCACGGCGGCGCGCTCCGCGTCGATGGCCGTCACGGGGGCACGCGCGTGAACCGTCACCCCCAGCGCGTTCAGATGGTGGCTGAGCAGCTCCACGATGCGCCCGGCCAGCAGCACCCCGCCCGACTCCAGATGCAGCCCCTCCGCCACCGCGGCGGCGTCCACCAGCGGGAACTCCGCGGCGATCTGCGCCGGGGTCAGGCGGCGGAAGGGATGGCCCAGCGACTCCAGGACCGCCGCGCTGTCGGCCAACCAGCGCCGCCCGTCCTCCGCCGAGGCGGTGCAGAGCGTGCCGCTGGGGACCAGCAGCCGTTCGCCCAGATCGCCCCACAGCCGCTCCCACGCCTGGGCGGCGGTGCCGGCCATGCGGGCGTAGCCGGCGTCGGCGCCGTAGGCGTGGCGGAACAGCCGGTGCTGGTCCACTGAGCTGCCGAAGGGGTTGGGCACATGGCCCTGGTCGAAGATCGCGACCGCGTGCCCGGCGCGGGCCAGCGCCCAGGCGGTGCACAGCCCCATGATGCCGGCGCCGACGACGGTGATGCGGAGTGTCATGACGGGAAAGCCTCAGCGGATCGTGTCGTTGTGGACCACCATCTCCACCGCCAGCTGGGCGGCGCAGAGATCCTCCAGCGCGGTGCCGACCGACTTGAACAGGGTGATCTGGTCGTAGAAGCGACGCCCGGCGCGTTGGCCGCGGGTCAGGTCGTAGAGGTCGCCGGCGATGTCCTCGTCGGTCAGGATGCCGGCCTTCATCGGCTGCACGATGTCCCCCGCCTCCTGGCAGGCGCCCTCGCGCGTGTCCACGAAGACGCGGGAACGGCGGATGCAGTCGTCGTCGGCCTCCCGCATGTCCGGGGTGAAGCCGCCGACGAGGTCGAGATGCGCGCCCGGCTGAAGCCATTCGCCGCGGATCAGCGGGTCCTTCGCCAGGGTGGCGCAGGAGATCACGTCGGCGCCGCGCACGGCACCTTCCAGGTCGGCGGTCGCCTCGATGCGGAATTTCGGTCGATGGAAGCGGCTGGCGACCTTCTTCGCCTTCTCGATGTTGCGGCCCCAGACCAGCACGTGCTTGATCGGCAGGACGGTGGCGAAGGCTTCGATCAGTTCCGGCGCCAGCGCCCCGGTGCCGACCATCAGCAGGCGCGACGAGTCGGGCCGCGCGAGGTAGGAGGCGGCGAGAGCGGAGGCCGCCGCGGTGCGCCGCTTGGTCAGGGCGGTGCCGTCCAGGACCGCCTGGGGCATCCCCGTCTTGCCGTCCATCAGCAGGTAGAGGCCCTGCACCGCCGGCAGATCCTTAGCCCCGTTGTCGGGGAAGACGGTGACCACCTTGACGCCGATGGACTGGTTGACCTGCCACGCCGGCATCAGCAGCAGCGTGCCGTCCTTCTGTCCATAGGTTTCGACCGTGTGGTGGTGCCGCATCGGCACCTCGACCCCGGCACGGAAGGTCTGCCGCATGCGTTCGATCAGCATGCGGAAATGCAGGACGGATTTCAGCTCGGCTCCGGTGACGGTGCGCATGGGCGGCTCCCTCCACAGGTCCGGTAACGCGGAAAACCCCTCCCACCCACATGGGCCGGAGGGGGTAGCCGGCAAAGGGTCAGTGGACCGTGGCCGCGGGCAGGGCCGCGCCGGAACCGGTCACGGCGGGCAGGCCGGCGGCGCCGGACACCGGGCGGTTCATCTCCGCCAGACGCTTTTCCGCGGCGGCGGCGCGGGCCTGCGTCTCCTTCAGCTCGCGCTCCAGATAGGACACGCGGTCGGTGGAGCGGCGGGCGCGGCGGCGGTGCCGGCGCTGGGCGTTCCAGGCGACGACGCCCCCGGCCAGGAAGCCGATCACCAGGGCCACCAGCGTGGCGAGGTAGACCGGAACCTCCAGCGTGAAGGGCAGCGGCCAGAGCGACAGCGTGACCAGGCCACGGTTGGAGATGGCGAACAGGACCGCGGCCAGCGCGATGGGAACGGCGATGATGAGGGCGATGAAACGCACGGGTGCAAATCCTCGTGTCCGTGGCCGGGGGCCAGCGCGGCGCTGAATCCGGGCCGATGAGTCAGTGAACGGAGGTTATTCGTCGGTGTTCAGGCGTTCGCGCAACTGCTTTCCGGTCTTGAAGAAGGGAATCGCCTTTTCGCCCACCTCAACGGCCTCACCCGTGCGCGGGTTTCGTCCGGTGCGGGCGTCGCGGCGTTTTACGGAGAAGGCGCCGAATCCACGCAACTCCACCCGGTCGCCACGGGCGAGCGCTTCCGAGATTTCGTCGAAGATGGTGCCGACGATCTTTTCGATGTCGCGCTGGTACAGGTGCGGATTGCGCTCCGCGAGCCGTTGGATCAGCTCCGATTTGGTCATGGCGATTCCGTTTCCCCCGGTTCGAGCGCTTTGGACCGCGCTCCTTGACCTGCGCGCAAGCGTGCCACCGGGTCCGGTGACCGTCAAGCTAAGCCTTTCTGCCGGAACCCTTTTCCCGGCGACGCTCCGGCTTGCCGCGACGCCGCCCGGCAAAAGGGCCGAAATGTGATTAATCCGTCTTACTGATTGCCTTCACCGTCACCATTTCCGAAGACATGGGTTGGCCGCACCCCTCGCCGGCCACGGTTGGAGGTTCGTCATGACTCACGCCCATCACACCGGCCCCGCCGACGCGCTCGCCGGCCTGCCCTACGCGGACCGCGTCCGCCATGTGACCACCGCCCAGGCGCTGGGCTGGCTGGCGGCGGGGTGGCGGGATCTGCGGGCGGCGGGCTGGGTCAGCCTCGTCTACGGCTCCCTGTTCGTGGCGATCGGATTCGCGCTGACCGGCGGGCTGCTGCTGGCCGGCATGCCCTATCTGATCGCGCCGATGATCGGCGCCTTCCTGCTGATCGCCCCGCTGCTGGCGCTCGGCCTCTACCGGATTTCCAAGGACGTGGAGGAGGGGCGCCGGCCCGGCCTGTGGCGGGCGCTGACCGCGTGGCGGGCCAACCCCTACCACATCCTGACCGCCGGCCTGATTTTGATGCTGTATGTGATGATCTGGGCGCGGATGAACGTGGTGGCCTTCGCCCTGTTCTTCCCGCACGAGGCCATCGCGCTGGACCATTTCGTCGCGCAGATGTTCAGCCTGGACGGGCTGGTCTTCACCGTTTTCATCACGGCGCTGGGCTTCGCCTTCGCGGCCTTCGCCTTCGTCACCAACGTCACGGCCCTGCCGATGATGATGGACCGCCCGGTGGACGCCTTCGCCGCGGCGCTGGCCTCGGCCATGGCGGTGCTGCGCAACCCGCGCGTCATGGCGCTGTGGGCCGGACTGATCGTTCTGGTGACCGGCGTGGGCCTGCTGACCGCCTTCCTCGGCCTGATCGTCGCGCTGCCCCTGATCGGCCATGCGAGCTGGCACGCCTACCGGGACCTCATCAAGGAGGAGGACGAGGAGTGAGGGGGGGGAAGCGCGTCAAAGAAAAAGCCGCCGCGGGGTGACCGCGGCGGCTTTTTCTTTGACGCAGGTGCGGGAGACAGGCCCCATCCCCGACCCTCCCCCGCTCTCGGCGGACCGAAGGTCCGCCTGTCGCGCCAGCGCAAATCTTTGGTTTGCGCGAGAGCTGACGCAGGGGAGGGAGATGGGAAGAACCTTACTCGTCGTTCTGCTGCTTGCGCTTCAGAGCGGCACCCAGGATGTCGCCCAGCGAGGCGCCCGAGTCGGACGAACCGTACTCGGCCATCGCCTGCTTCTCCTCCTCCATCTCGCGGGCCTTGATGGACAGCGAGATGCGGCGGGAGCCGCGGTCGATCTGGGTCACCTTCGCGTCGACCTTCTCGCCGACGGCGAAGCGGTCCGGACGCTGCTCCGAACGGTCGCGGGACAGGTCCGACTTGCGGATGAAGCCGGTGTAGCCCTCGCCGACCGTGACCTCGATGCCACCGTCGGTGACCTGGGTGACGGTGCAGGTGACGACCTCGTTCTTCTTCAGGCCGGCCGTGGCAGCCTCGAACGGATCGTTCGCGAGCTGCTTGATGCCGAGGGAGATGCGCTCCTTCTCGACGTCGACGTCCAGGACCTTGACCTTGACGCGGTCGCCCTTCTTGTACTCGGCGATGGCCTCCTCACCCGACTTGTTCCAGTCGAGGTCGGACATGTGGACCATGCCGTCGATGTCGCCCGGCAGACCGACGAACAGACCGAACTCGGTGATGTTCTTGACCTCGCCTTCCAGCTCCGTGCCCGGGCCGAACTTGTCGAGGAAGGTCTCCCACGGGTTGTCCAGGCACTGCTTGAGGCCCAGGCTGATGCGGCGCTTCTGCGGATCGACGTCCAGGACCATGACCTCGACTTCCTGCGAAGTCGACACGATCTTGCCCGGATGGACGTTCTTCTTCGTCCAGGACATCTCCGAGACGTGCACCAGGCCCTCGATCCCCGGCTCCAGCTCCACGAAGGCGCCGTAGTCGGTGATGTTGGTGACGCGGCCCTTGAACCGCGAGCTGACCGGGTACTTGGCTTCCACGCCTTCCCACGGATCGGCTTCCAGCTGCTTCATGCCGAGGCTGATGCGCTGGGTCTCCGGGTTGAAGCGGATGACCTGGACCGTGACGGTCTGGCCGATCTGCAGGGCCTCGGACGGGTGGTTGATGCGGCGCCACGCGATGTCGGTGACGTGCAGCAGGCCATCGACGCCACCCAGATCCACGAACGCGCCGTAGTCGGTGATGTTCTTGACCACACCCTGCAGAACCTGGCCTTCCTTGAGGTTGGCCACCAGCTCCGAACGGGCCTCCGCACGGCTCTCTTCGAGCACGGCGCGGCGCGACACGACGATGTTGCCGCGCGAGCGGTCCATCTTCAGGATCTGGAAGGGCTGCGGGGTGCCCAGCAGCGGGGAGATGTCGCGGACCGGACGGATGTCCACCTGCGAACCCGGCAGGAACGCCACGGCGCCCGACAGATCGACGGTGAAGCCGCCCTTGACGCGGCCGAAGATGACGCCGGTGACGCGGGTCTGGTCCTGGAAGGACTTCTCCAGCAGCGCCCAGGCCTCTTCGCGCTTGGCCTTCTCACGCGACAGAACGGCTTCGCCGTTCTTGTCTTCCATACGCTCCAGATACACCTCGACGGTGTCGCCCGCCTTCAGCTCGGGCGGCTGGCCGGCAACGGCGAATTCCTTCAGCGCGACGCGGCCTTCCGACTTCAGGCCGACGTCGATGGTGACCATGTCGTTCTCGACGGAGACGACGCGGCCCTTGACGACCGAGCCTTCGAGGGACTCGGCCGTGCCGAGCGACTCCTCGAGCAGAGCCGCAAAGCTTTCCTTCTCGCCGGTCCGGGCCATAGCTTGTGCCATTGAAACTCCTAAGGTTGGCCGAAAGCGATCCCGCCATGGCCCACCCCGCGGCAAAACGGGACAAGCCTCGATGGGACCGCCGCGCCGGGCACCACGCCCGGCGACTTGGTTGACATGCGTTCCATGGAGGGCGGAAGCGCCCGGACCCTGATGCTCAGACCTTGGGGCCGAAACCGGTTTTCGTTCCGATAAAGGCGGTCGCCGCTGCGAACGCCTGGTCGGCGTCGAGGGCGGAGGTATCAAGCACAAAAGCGTCGGCAGCCGGCCGGAGCGGTGCTACCGTCCTCTGGCTGTCGCGCGCGTCACGGGCCTTCATGTCCTCCAGGACGTCGGACGGTATAGCCGGAATCCCGCGCTCCCGCAACTCCTTGAGTCGCCGCTCGGCCCGCACCTCCACCGAAGCGGTAACGAACAGCTTGGCATCGGCGTTCGGGCATACGACCGTCCCGACGTCCCGCCCGTCCAGCACCGCCCCCGGCGCGCCGCCGGGCGGGGTCTGGGCGAAGCGCCGCTGGAAATCGAGCAGGGCCGCCCGCACCTCCGGCACCGCCGCGACCTTGGAAGCGGCCTGCGCCGCCTCGTCGCTGCGCAGCGCCGGGTCGTTCAGAATGCCGTCCTCCGGCTGCAACGCGCGGGCAGCCTGCGCCGCTACCTCCGCGTCCGCCGGGTCGCCGCCCGCGCGCAGGACGGCGACGCCGACCGCGCGGTAGAGCGCGCCGGTGTCGAGATGCGCGAATCCGTAAGTCCGGGCGACCCGCTTGGACAGCGTGCCCTTGCCCGCCGCCGCGGGGCCGTCGATGGCGATGACCAGACCCATCGCCCTCACACCCCCGCGATCTTCGCGCCGACGCCGTTCATCAGGCCGACGAAACCGGGGAAGCTGGTGTCGATGAAGGCGCCGTCGTCCACCTGGACCGGCTCCGCGGTCGCCATGCCCAGCACCAGGAAGCTCATGGCGATGCGGTGGTCCATGGCGGTGGCGACGGTGGCGCCGCCCTGCGGCGGCTTGCCGGTGCCGTAGACGGTCAGGCTGTCGTCGGCCCCGACCTCCACCTTCACGCCGCACTTGGTCAGCCCGTCGGCGACCATGGCGAGGCGGTCGCTCTCCTTCACGCGCAGTTCCTTCAGGCCGAGCATGACGGTGGTGCCCTCCGCACAGGCGGCGGCGGCGGCGAGGATCGGGTATTCGTCGATCATGCTGGGCGCGCGGTCCGCCGGGACGACGATGCCCTTCAGCGGGCCGTGCTTCACCCGCAGGTCGGCCACCGGCTCGCCCGCCTCGTCGCGGCGGTTCTCGAAGGCGATGTCGGCGCCCATCTCGACCAGCGTGTCGTAGAGGCCGGTGCGGCGCGGGTTCATGCCGACGCCGGGCAGCAGCAGCTCCGAGCCGGGACGCAGCAGCGCCGCGACCGCCGGGAAGGCGGCGGAGCTGGGGTCGGCGGGCACGACGACCGCGCGCCCCGTCAGCTCCGGCTGGCCGGTGACGGACACGGCCAGCGCGCCGTCCTCCATCCGCTCGGTCGTCACGGTGGCGCCGAAATGGCGCAGCATCAGCTCGGTGTGGTCGCGGGTCGGCTCCGCCTCGATCACGGTGGTGGTGCCGGCGGTGTTCAGGCCGCAGAGGATGATCGCCGACTTCACCTGGGCGGAGGCCACCGGCAGGCGGTAGGTGATCGGAACCGTGCGGTCGCTGCCCACCACGGTCAGCGGCAGCCGCCCGCCGGACCGCCCGACGAAGCGAGCGCCCATCTGCTCCAGCGGGCCGGTGACACGGGCCATCGGGCGCTTGTTCAGCGAGGCGTCGCCGGTGAAGACGCAGGTGATCGGATGCGACGCGACGAGGCCCATCAGCAGGCGCGCCGCCGTGCCGCTGTTGCCCATGTCGAGCACCTGCGCCGGCTCGCCCAGACCGCCCAGACCGACGCCGCGCACGCGCCACACGCCGTCGTCCCCACGCTCCGCCCGGGCGCCCAGCAGGCGCATGGCGGCGGCGGTGTTCAGCACGTCCTCCCCTTCCAGCAGGCCGTGGATGACGGTCTCGCCCACCGCCACGGCGCCCAGCATCAGCGACCGGTGCGAAATGGACTTGTCGCCCGGCACGCGGATGGTGCCGGCCAGAGCGCCGGTGACGGATGAGCGAAGCGGCTTCGCCTGCAGCATGGGAACGGACCCTCGAGAAAAACGGTGGACTGGCCGCAGTACCTAGCACAGAGGCGGGGTCGAAGCGAGGGGGGCGCCAGCGCAATGGCTGGACGGCCGATGAACCACAGAGACACGGAGGGCGGTCATGCTCGCGGCAGCCCTCCTCCGTGTCTCCGTGGTGAAAGGAGGTGCCGCCGTGTTTGCCCGACCGCTCCCGTCAATCCCCGACCGCCACGCCCTCGCGCCGGGTGTCCGCACCGCCGGACAGCCCCTGGCCGGTCACGGTGATCGCCTGGGTGCCGGAGGTCAGCTCCATCGCCTTGACCGCGTGGCCCCGCGCCTCCAGCGCCGCCGCCCAGCCTTCCGCCTCGGTGCCCTGTTCCAGTTCGGTCGGGCCGTTGCGGCTGCCGAAATTGGGGGCGTCCACCGCCGCCTGCGGGTCGAGGCCCCAATCAAGAAGCGCGATCAGCGTCTTGCCCACATAATTGATGATGTTGCTGCCCCCCGGCGACCCCACCGACGCCACCAGCGCGCCATCGCGGAAGACGAGCGTCGGCGCCATGGAGCTGCGCGGGCGCTTGCCCGGTTCCACGCGGTTGGCGACGGGCTTGCCGTCCTCCGTGGGGGTGAAGGCGAAGTCGGTCAGCTCGTTGTTCAGCAGGAAGCCCCGCACCATCAGGCGCGAGCCGAAGCCGTCCTCGATGGTGGTGGTCATGGCGACCGCGTTGCCCGCCCCGTCCACGACGGAGATGTGGCTGGTCCCGTGCTCCTCCGCCTCGGCGAAGCCCCAGGCGCGGCCCTCCCTGAAGGGCGGTTCGCCCGGCTGGGCCTTGCCCATGGACCGGTCGCCGACCAGCGCGGCGCGGCCCGCCAGATAGCTGCGGTCGAGCAGCCCCCTCACCGGCACCGTCACGAAATCCGGATCGGCCAGATAGAGTCCGCGGTCGGCGAAGGCGAGGCGACCGGCCTCCGAGAACCAGTGCGCCGCCAGCGCCGGGTCGCCGCGGGTCGCCGCCATGTCGCGGCCTTCCAGGACGGCGAGCATCTGCAGCACCGCGATCCCGCCGGAACTGGGCGGCCCCATGCCGCACAGGGTGTAGGCGCGGTAGGGGCCGCAGACCGGTTCCCGCTCCGCCACGCGGTAGGCTTTCAGGTCGGCCTCGGTCAGGTCGCCGGGGTTGGTGGGGTGGCCGGTCACCGCCTTTACGATGTCGGCGGCGATGGGACCCTCGTAGAAGGCGGCGGAGCCCTTTTCCGCGATGGCGCGCAGGGTCGCCGCGAAGTCCGGGTTCCTCAGCACATGGCCGACCGGCCAGGGCGTGCCGTCCGGCTGGTAGAAATAGGCGCGCGCCGTGGGGTTGGCCGGCAGGAACCGTTCCATCGCCAGTTGGCCGTTCAGCCGCGGGCTGACCGTGAAGCCGTTCTCGGCCAGCGCGATGGCGCGCTCGAACAGGCGGGGCCAAGGCAGTTTTCCGTAGGTCTGGTGAGCGTACTCCAGAAGCTTCACCGTGCCCGGCACACCGACGGACCGCCCGCCGACCACCGCGTCGTAGAAGGGCATCGGCTTGCCGTCCGCACCCAGGAAGCGCCCGGAAGTCGCCGCGGCGGGCGCCGTCTCGCGCCCGTCGATGGAGGTCACCGCCCGGGTGACCGCCTCGTAATGCAGCAGGAAGGCGCCGCCCCCGATGCCGGAGCTTTGCGGCTCCACCAGATTGAGGACGAGCTGAACGGCGATGGCCGCATCCACCGCGCTGCCGCCCGCCCGCAGGATCTCCCGCCCGGCCTCCGCCGCCAGCGGATTCGCCGCGGCGACCATGTGGCGGGCGGCGGTATCGACGTTGCGGCTGCCGCGCCCGGTCGCGCGTTCCGGCGCCACGTCGCCCGCGGCGGATGGCGCTGTCTGGGGTGCCGTCTGGGGCGCCGTCTGGGCCAGGGCACCAGGCGGCAGCGCCGCCAGCAGGCCGGCGCACAGCGCGGCCCGCCAGCGGCGGGACAACAGGATCGGCATCCGGTTCCTCCCCTTCATCGTTGCGTCCGGCTTCGCGGCATGGCGGACCGGCACATGGGGAAGTTTGGAGCGGACAGGGCGGCCCTGCCACACCGTCGGCGGCATACGGCGAACTTTTTTTTGACAAGCGCCCGCGGGCATGGCAAAGGGCGCGGCTTGTAATTCCCGAATTGGGCATTCCCTAGGAACGTGACGGAGGACGAGGCGTGGCCAAACCCGAATGGGGCGTCAAGCGCATCTGCCCGAGCTGTGGCGCGCGCTATTACGATCTGCGCAAGGACCCGCCGGTGTGCCCGAGCTGCGGATCGCAGTTCGATCCCGAGGCGTTGCTGAAGTCCCGCAAGGCGCGCCCGGCGCCGGTCGACGACGTGAAGAAGGCTCCGGTGGTCTCGGAAGACGAGGACGTCGAGACCGAGAGCGAGGACGAAGAGGCGGCGGACCTCGACGAGGTCGAGGACGACGTCTCCGTCGAGGACATTGAGGAAACCGACGAGACGCCGGAAGACGAGGACGACGTCCTGATCGAGGACACCTCGGAACTGGGCGAGGACGACATGGACGAGGTCGTCGACGTCGAAGGCGAGGACGAGGAGGAGCGCTGACCGGCGCCCTTCCGGAGGGGCGGAAAAAAGGTGGGCGGGGCCGAATTTTTCTCTTGCATCGAACCCCCGTCCTCACCAATATCCCGCTCCACCGAGGCAGGCCACCGGCCAGCCACCCAGAGTTTCGGGGCCATAGCTCAGCTGGGAGAGCGCTACAATGGCATTGTAGAGGTCAGGAGTTCGATCCTCCTTGGCTCCACCAAACACCCGAAGGGCCTGCGCAGCGATGCGCGGGCCCTTTGGCGTTTCGGGTCGCATTCTTCCTCCGCCACCTCCGTCTTGACAGGCGTCAAGGAACCCATTCTGGTGCGCCGGCAGTTTCGGCTGCGCCGACTTCCTTCCCTTTCCCGCTTCGGATACGCCATGGCCGACACCCTGACCGCCGACACCACCCTGGGCGCGTTGAGCGCCCTCGATCCGAACGCCGTGAACCGGCTGGCGCAGATCCACCCGGTCTTCAACCCCGGTGTCGGCGTGCCGGACAGCGCCAGCCTGGGCGACCTTGCCAAGGCCACCGGCATCCCGCTGGACGTGTTGCTGGCCGCCGCGCGCGGCGCCATCCACGTCACCGCCCCGGCGGGGGGCTGCGGCTGCGGCGGCGGGGGCGGGGGCTGCGGCACGCCCAAGCACTGAACGCTTTTCCCCTCCCATTCCCGGCACCGGCCCCCACCTGTTGGTCAGGCCCATCATCGGGAACGGGAGAAGAGCATGACGACGGCCCCAACATCGACCGAGTCTCCGGACGGCTGGCTGGAGACGGTGGTCGTTCCGCGCACCAGCGACATCGGCGGGTTCGAGGTGCGGCGCGCCCTGCCCTCCGTCCGCAAGCGGATGGTCGGGCCGTTCGTCTTCCTCGACCAGATGGGGCCGGCCATCCTGAAGGCCGGGTCGGGCATCGACGTGCGCCCCCACCCGCACATCGGGCTGGCCACCGTCACCTATCTGTTCGACGGCGAAATCCTGCACCGGGACAGCCTGGGCACCGTCCTGCCGATCCGTCCGGGGGCGGTGAACTGGATGACCGCCGGGCGCGGCATCGCCCATTCCGAACGCTCCGCCACCGACGAGCGCGGGCGCGACCGGCTGCTGTCGGGCATCCAGTCCTGGGTCGCCCTACCCAAAAGCCATGAGGAAACCGACCCCGCCTTCGTCCATCTCGGCGCCGACGAGCTGCCGGTGGTGGAGGGCGAGGGCAAGCGGCTGCGCGTCGTGGCGGGTCAGGCGTACGGTGTAGGTTCGCCCATGAACACCTTGTGGGACACGCTGTACGTCGATGCGGCTCTGGACGCCGGCGCCCGCCTGCCCATCGACCGGGAGACGGAGGAACGGGCGCTCTACATCGCCGACGGCACCGTCACCATCCACGGCGACCGCTTCGAATCCGGGCGGCTTCTCGTGCTGCGCCCCGGCGACGCGGTGACGGTGGAGGCCGAAACGCCCGCCCGCCTGATCCTGCTGGGCGGCGCCGTGATGGACGGTCCGCGCCACATCTGGTGGAACTTCGTGTCCAGCCGCCAGGACCGCATCGAACAGGCCAAGGCCGAATGGAAGGCCGGTGCATTCGACGCCGTTCCCGGCGAGACGGAGTTCATTCCCCTTCCGGAACGGTGAAGCCCAGCGCCGTCAGCCGCTCCCGCACCGCCGGGTCGGCCAGCGCCGCCAGGAAGCGCCGGACCGCGGGCCGCTCCCGGCGGTCGTTGGGGATCACAAAGTCGTAATGCTCCGCCTGCAAGGGCAGGAAGCCAAGCCCGTAGAGGGTGGCGACGCTTTCGATGGCGACGCCCCAGTCGGCGCGCCCCTGCGCCACCGCCACCGCCACCGCGTTGTGGGACTTGGCCTGCGACCAGTAGCCGGTGGGGCGCGCCGCCCCCAGAAGCCGGTCGGTCAGGATGCGCGTGCCGCTGCCGGCGTTGCGGTTGACTAGGATGCAGTCCGGGTCCTGCGCCGCCGCCAGTCCCGCGTCCTCCGCCGTTCTGCCTTCGAAACGAACGTCGCCCTTGCGGAAAACGATGCCCTGAAGGCGGCGGTAGCCGGTCACGAGGCCGAGCGCCGGGGTCAGGAAGGGACGGTTGTACTCCCCGCTCTTCGGGTCCATCAGATGGATGGCCGCCACGTCGCATTCGCCGCGCCGGGCGGCGGCGAGGCCGCCCATGGAGCCGACGTTCAGCGCCTTGACCGTCAGCCCCTCCCCGACCAGTTGGCCGGTGATGGCGTCCAGCCCGACGCAATGGCTGCCGATCACGATCAGGTCGGCGGGGCGGGTGTCGCGCCCGATGCGCTGGACCGACACCGGGGTGCCGGCCTCCACCGCTTCCGCCTGCGGGTCGATGGCGATGAAGCCGTCCGCCGCGCTGAAGGCGGTCACCGAACCGGAGCCCTTGGACAGCGGATAGGCGGCCAGCGCCCCGTCCGCCCCGCGCACCAGCGAGACCATCACATATTCGGTCCGGCCCCGTTCCGATCCCAGCCGCATCGGCACCGTTGCGTCCACGCTCTCCTTCGCCGCGGGGGGCAGCCCGGCCAGCGCCCGCAGCACCGGAGCGACGAACTCGTGGAAGGTGAACATGGCGGAGGTCGGGAAGCCGGGCAGGATGACCACCGGCTTGCCCTTCGTTACGGCCAGACACAGAGGCTTGCCGGGCTTCAGCGCGACGCCGTGCGCAACGATGCCGGGGTCGGTCAGGCGGCTGACGATGCGGTAGGACAGGTCGCCCGCCCCCTTGGAGGTGCCGCCCGACAGCAGCAGCGCGTCGCAGGCCAACCCCTGTTCGACCAGCGGGGCCAGTTCGGCCTCGTCGTCGCGCGCGATGCCCAGCCGCACGGGCTCCCCACCCAACTCCTCCACCGCGGCGGCGAGGATGGCGGCGTTCGAATCATAGACGGCGCCGGGCCGGATCGGTTCGCCGGGGGCGACGATCTCGTCGCCGGTGGAGAGGATCGCCACCCGCGGGCGGCGCACCACCGGCACCTCCGCCCGCCCGATGGCGGCCAGCACACCGATCTCGCGGGAGGTCAGCACCTGCCCGCGGCGCATCACCGTCTCGCCACGCCCGATGTCCGACCCGGCAGCGGCGACGAAGGCGCCGGGCACCACCGGCTTGCGGATCTCGACCAGAAGCTCCCCGGCCTCTTCGCGCGACTCGGTGTGCTCCACCATCACCACGGCGTCGGCGCCGCGCGGCAACATGCCGCCGGTGGCGAGCACCGTGGCCGTGCCGGGGGCGACGGTCAGGGACGGAACGCGCCCGGCGGACAGGACCTCCTCGTTCAGGCGCAGCACGACCGGCGTGTCCTCGCCCGCTCCCTGGGTGTCGGCGGCGCGCACCGCGAAGCCGTCCACCGAGGAGCGGTCGAAGCCGGGAACGTCCACCTCCGCCACCACGTCGGCGGCCAGCACGCGGCCCAGCGCGGCGCCCAGCGGCACCGTCTCCGCCGCTTTGGGCGTCAGGTCGAGATGGCGGCGGAAGCGCGCCTCGGCCTCGCCGCGGCCCACCACCTCCAGAAACTGCTCCTGCCGGGCCGCCTGGGCCACGAAACGCCGGATGTCCTGGTTGGACACGCCCCTACCCCCCTCGCTTGATGCCGTTCAAAGACTTGTACCGTCAAAACAGCGCAGGGTCACGGTCGCCCCCACGGGAACGCCCTCGCTTTCCGCCGGGATCAGGACGAAGCCATCGGCCTGCACGGCCCCGGCCAGACCGGGTTTGTGGGGAGAGGCGGCCGGCTCCACCATTCCCTCCACCGTCCGGCGCACGCGGTACAGCTCGGTGCAGCCGATCTCCGAGACCAGCTTGCGCGCCGTCACCGCCACCACCGCGGGGTGCGGCAGGGCGGAATCGCGGCCGGCCAGACGGCGCACCGCGCGACCGGCCAGAAGCTCATAAGCGGTCCAACAGGCCATCGGCTCCCCAGGCAGCAGCAGGGCAGGCACGGTGCCGGCCATCCCCAGCGCCGCCGAATCGCCGGGCCGCAGCGCCACGCCGTGCAGGGCCAGTTCGCCCGCATCGGCCAGCGCCAGGGGCGCCACGTCGTCCTCCCCAACCCCGGTGCGTCCGGCGGAGATCAGAAGATCGGCGCCGGGAGCCGCATAGGCGGCGGCCAGCCCGGCGCGGTCCGCGGGCAGCGGCCCCACCAGCTCCACCACCCCGCCGTCGCGCGCCACCAGCGCGGACAGCATCGCCCCCAGCGTTTCGGGTCCGGAACGGGGCCCGCCGGCCAGCACGATCCGCACCCGCGGGCGGGCGCCGATGGGCAGCGCCGCGATCCCCAGAGCGGCGAAGAGGCCCAAATCCTGCGGGCGCAGGCGGTGCCCGGCCGGCAGCAGCACGGTTCCGGCGCGCACGCCCTCGCCCCGCCCTTCCACCCCTTCGCCGGGGGCGGCGCTGCCCAGCGCCTCGATGAAGGGACCATCGGCCTGGATGCATTCCACCGGCAGAACCGCGTCGGTTCCCGGCGGCATCGGCTCCCCCGCCGCGACCGGCACGGCGCCCGGCAGCGGAACCGGGTTGTAGGAGCCGGCACCCAGCGTGTCGCTGGAGGCCACCGCCACCCCGTCGCGGGCGGCGCGGTCGGCGGGCGGCCAATCCCCGGGCGCGGTCACCGGCTCGGCGAGAACGGCGCCCTCCGCCAGGGCGGGAGCCAGATCGGCCAGCGCCACGGCGCGCGGCGGCAGAGGGACGGCGGCGGCGTCGATCCAGCCTTCCATGGCGGACAGGGCCACGCGGCTGGGAAAGCCGCGCCCGCGCACGTCTCGGTTTCCGGTGCCGTTTCCGGCTCTGGCCGCGGTCATGGCTGCACCCGTGATGCCTTCAGGTCAGCCCTTATACCCCATTCCCCACACCGCCGCTGCACACGCGGTTGCGGCCCGCGCGCTTGGCCTCGTAGAGCAGCCTGTCGGCGAGCTGGGTCAGCCGGTCCGGCGTGTCCTCCATCGCCGGGTGGGCGGTGGCGGCGCCCAGGCTGATGGTGACGTGATCGGCGACGTGGGACACGGCGTGGGGCAGGCACCGTTCGGCCACCGTCCTGCGCAGGCGTTCGGCCACCTGGACCGCCCCATCCCCGCCGGTTTCCGGCAGCAGGCAGACGAACTCCTCCCCGCCGTAGCGGGCGACCAGATCGCCCGGCCTCATTATCTGCTCCGCCAGCAGCCCGCCCACCGCGCGCAGGCATTCGTCGCCGGCCTGATGGCCGTAATGGTCGTTGTAGGGCTTGAACTGATCCACATCGAGCATGATGAGCGACAGCGGAAGCTGCGCCCGCGCACAGCGCCGCCATTCGCGCAGCAGCACCTCGTCGAAGCGGCGGCGGTTGGCGATCCCGGTCAGCCCGTCGATGAAGGACAGGGTGCGCAGCAGGTCGGTCTGCCGCTTCAGCAACAGGTGGTTGCGCACGCGCGCCTTCACGATGGGCGGGCTGATCGGCTTGGAAATGAAGTCGATGGCGCCGACCTCCAGCCCATAGGTCTCGTCCTCCACCTCGCTCTTCGCCGAAATGAAGATGACCGGGATGTTGCGGGTGATCGGATCGGCCTTGATGCGGGAACAGACCTCGTAGCCGTCCATGCCCGGCATCATGATGTCCAGCAGGACGAGATCGGGCAGGCGCGACTGCGCAAGCTCCAGCGCCTTCATCCCGTCGGTCGCGAAATAGATGTCGTGCTCGTCCTTCAGGATGCGGCTCAGCACATGGACGTTGGACGGAATGTCGTCGACCACCAGGATTTTGGAGCGTGCGTCGGTCATGTCTGGTTCCTGGGGGCGGTTCCGGGGGGGCGGTTCCGGGGGAACGGGTCAGTCGGCGGGAAGGGACAGGCCGAGATCCTGCGTGATCCTCCGCAATATCCCCTGGGCCTTGGTGAAGTCGAGACCATCGACGGCGGATGACAGCGCCTTCATGGCCGCCGGGTCGATCCAGTCGGCCAGCGGCGGCGCCAGGACGGCGAACTCCTCCGCCGCGGCGAAATTGCTGTCGCGCAACAGCCGGGCGAAGCGTTCCAGCATGGGTTCCAGCGTCCGGATGTCCACCGCCGGTCCGCCGCGGCCAGGGGCCTGCCCCGGCGCCACGGCCAGCCGGGCGGCGGAGTCCAGCACCGCCTCCAGCTCGGCGCGGAGAACCGGCAGCTGCGCCGCGGCGGCCGGTGCATCCCCGCGGAAGGCGGCGACCTGAACGGCGTCCGCCGCGGCGGACAGCTTGCGGGCGCCGATGTTTCCCGCCAGGCTCTTCAGCTCGTGCCCCAGCGCCTTGGCCCGCGGCAGGTCTCCGGCGGCCAGGGCGACGGCGATGCCGTCCGCCGCGCCGCCGTAGGTCCGGGCGAAGTCGGTGACGAACTTGCGGAACAGCCCCACGTCGCCGTCCAGCCGGTTCAGCGCGTCCTTCACGTCGATGCCCGGCAGATCGGCGGGAAGCGCCGTGGAGGCGACGGTCTGAACGGCCATCGGCAGAACCGGCGCCCCCGCCGGCAGGCCGCCGCCCACCATCGCCGGCTGGCCGAGCCAGCGGGCCACCACGGCGAACAGCTGCTCCACGTCGATGGGCTTGGCGATGTGGTCGTCCATGCCGCCGTCCAGGCAGCGCTGGCGGTCGGACGGCAGGGCGCTGGCGGTCATGGCGATGATCGGCAGCCCCTGTCCGGCGGGCCGGGCGCGAAGCTGGCGCGTCGCCTCGAACCCGTCCATTTCCGGCATCTGCACGTCCATCAGGACCAGATCGAAGGGCGGGTCCGCCTCCTCCACGCGGGCGATGGCCTCGCGCCCGTCGCCGGCCAGCGTCACGCGGGCGCCGGCGCGCTCCAGGATCTCGCGGGCCACCTCCTGGCTGATGCTGTTGTCCTCCACCAGCAGCAGGCGCTGCCCGAACAGGGGGCGCAGGTGCGGCGGGCGAAGCAGGCCGGCGGGGACCGGCGCGCAGGGATGCATCCGCAAGGCGCCCGGCGCGTCGCCTTCCGCCCCGCGCCCGTAGGCGTCGATCACCGCGTCCAGCAGGGAGGAGGCGGTCACCGGCTTCACCAGCGCGCCGCCCAGCCCCAGATCGTCCATTCCCTTGCCCCCCGACGCGGCGCCCATCCGCTCGCGCCCGAAGGCGGAAACCACGATGATGACCGGCGCCTTCACCAGACCGTCGTCGCGGATGCGGCGGGAGGTCTCCAACCCGTCCATGCCCGGCATCTTCCAGTCCATCAGCACGATGTCGTAGGGCTGCCCGGCGGCGGTCGCGCGCTCCAGCTCGGCGATCGCCTCGGCGCCGGAGGCGCACAGCGCGGCCCGCCAGCCGAAGGAGGCGACCAGCTCGCCCAGCACCTCGCGCGCCGTGGCGTTGTCGTCCACCACCAGGACGGACAGGCCGCGCGGCACGGCATGGGACCGGACCGGACGCTCCCCCGCCCGCCCGGCCTGCCCGGAGGCGGCGTTCCCGAAGGACGCGGTGAAGTGGAAATCGCTGCCCCGGCCCGGCTCGCTCGCCACGTCCATGGCGCCGCCCATCAGGGCGACCAGCCGCGTGCAGATGGCCAACCCCAGCCCGGTGCCGCCATAGCGCCGCGTGGTCGAGCTGTCGGCCTGGCTGAAAGCCTGGAACAGCCGTTCCTTCTGCTCCGCGTCGATGCCGATGCCGGTGTCGCGGATGGAGAAGGTCAGGACCGCACGCTCCTCCGTCACCTCCACGGCGCGGACGGACACCACCACCTCGCCCGCGTCGGTGAACTTGATGGCGTTGCCGGCAAGGTTGATGAGCACCTGCTGAAGGCGCAGCGGATCGCCGACGAGGTCGAGCGGAACCTCCGGCCCGACCGAGAACAGGACCTCGATGTCCTTGTCCTGCGCCGCCGCGCCGACGATCACCGCGAGGTTCTGCAGCAGGTCGTCCAGGCGGAACTCCACCCGCTCCAGCTCCAGCTTTCCGGCCTCCACCTTGGAGAAGTCCAGGATGTCGTTCAGGATGCCCAGCAGCGACTGCGCCGAAACGCGGATCTTCTGGGCGTAGTCGCGCTGGCGCGTCGACAGGTCGGTCTGCTGGAGCAGATGGACCAGACCCAGGATGGCGTTCATCGGCGTGCGGATCTCGTGGCTCATGTTGGCCAGGAATTCGCTCTTGGCGCGGCTGGCCGCCTCGGCCACGGATTTGGCCTGGCGCAGCGCCTCCTCGGCCCGCTTGCGCTCGGCGATCTCGTGGAAGACGACGACGGCGCCCTCGACCCGCCCGTCCTCCAGCATGGGGGAGGCCGCGAACTCCACGGGGAAGCTGGTGCCGTCCTTGCGCCAGTAGATGTCCTCCAGCCCGCCGCGCGCCTCGCCGGTGCGCAGCACCTCGAAGACCGGGCAGTCGATGGTCGGCGACGGCGTGCCGTCGGCGCGGGTGTGGTGCAGCAGCACATGCAGGCTGCGGCCCAGCATCTCCTCGTTGGTGTAGCCGGTCAGCGTGCCGGCGGCGGGGTTGGCGAAGGTGATCCGCTCGTCCCGGTCCACGCCGCAGATGCCTTCCGACGCGGATTGCAGGATCAGGTTCAGCCGCCGGTTGGCCCCGGCGAAGGCGCGGTTGGCCTGTTCCAGGCTGCGGGCGGTGGCGTCGAGGTCGGCGTTGGTCTCGGCCAGCCGGCGGCGCCCCACCTCCTCCCGCGACAGGCTGCGCGCCGCCGCCATGGCCAGCACGGCGCAGGCGGCCACCGCCAGCAGGACCAGCAGGCCGCTGTGGATGGTGCGTTCGCGCCAGGGCGTCAGCGCCTCGTCCCGGGACACGCCGACCTGCACGATCAGCGGCAGATCCTGCACCCGCAGGTTGGCGACGATCCGTTCCGACCCGTCCACCGGGGACCGGCTGAAGACCGTGCCCCCGCTGGCCCGCGGCGTCTCGTCCATCGGGCGTCCGGCGGGCGGCACGCTGGGCGGCGCGACGGACAGGGTGGCGCTGGAATCCTGTCCGGACAGGCTGAAGAGCAGCGTCCCGTCCTCGCGGTAGAGCGCGACGGCGCCCCCGCGGCCGATGTTCAGCCCGTCGAAGAAGGAGCGGAAATAGTCCAGATCCAGGGCGATGTGGGCGACACCCTGGAAATTCTCCACCGTCCCGATCCGGCGGCTGATGGTGAAGGTCGGCTTGCCGGACAGCCGGCCCCGGATCATCCCGCCGATGTAGAACGCCTCGCCGTTGCGATGGGCCTGGAAAAAGGCACGGTCCGCATTGTTCGTGGACGGCACCGGGAACTGGCGCGTGGTCAGCAGCCCGTTCCCGGCGGCGTCGTGAATCCAGATGGCGCTCACCTCCGGCATGGCGTCGGCCATGGTGCGCAGTTCCTGCCACAGCGGCAGGTCGCGCCCGACCGCCTCCACCTCCCGTGGGCGCAGGCGGTCGTCCACCCGCTGAAGAACGAGGTCGCCGGTGGCGACGGTGCGGCGCACATGCTCGTGCAGCAGGCGGGCGGCGTTCAGCGTGCGGTCGCGGGCGTGGCTCACCGCCTCGTCGCGGTCGGCCCAGGTGGCCGCCCCCCACAGCCCGACGCCGAACACGGTGATCACCCCGACGATGGTCGTCAGCAGGGTCCGCAGCCGCGTGCGAGTGGCTGCGGCGGGTCCCTCCGCCGTCAGGTATGCTTCGTCCATCACCGGTGTCCGCCATGTCCGGCGCACGCCGGAGGAGAGAAAGTTGCCGTGCATGGGAATTATGGCGTCCGGACGATATCCTTCGCAAGTGACTTGAAACGGATCGCCGCATGACCGGCGGGCAGGGCGCCGCGCAGGGCGTCCGCCGCCTCCTCCGCGGCGGCCCGGACGCTGCCGGCTAGCCCCTCCGCCTCCTCCCGGCGGCCCGCGCGGAGAGCGGCGCACAGCG
>NZ_JAUJFI010000392.1 GCF_030849505.1 Azospirillum isscasi
CGCCCTGGCCGCCGCCGCCGCGGAGGCCCGTGCCCAAGGGGCGCGGCGCACCGGGCCGGAGGAGGCCGCCGCCGCCCTGTCGCGCTATCTGGACGAGGCGGCGTCGCTGTTCCGAAGGGGACGGCCCGCACCGGTTTGACCGGGCCCGCCGCCGTCAACCGCTTTATCGCACAGGCGGAGCAAACTCCCGGCTTGCTTTGGCGCCGGTGCCTTTCCAATATTCCGCGCTCCCCGACCGGGCGTCCGCTGGGACGCCACGGCGGGTGTCTTATTTTCTGCAACGAGGACTTTTCCATGCGCGCCTTCGACGGCCAGCATTCCGACAACGTCGCCATCAAGCGCACGCGGGAGCAGAAGCAGCTCCAGCTCCAGCAGTTGAAGGAGCAGCTCGCCACCCTGAAGTCCCACGCGGCCCCGGCGATCCGCGAGGCGCTGGTCAAGCGCATCGCCGAGCTGGATGCGGAAATGCGCCTGCCGCCGAAGCCGCCGCGCGAAGGCCGCGGCGATGGTCCCCGTGGCGAAGGGCGCGGCCCGAAGGGCGACGATCAGCGGCGCGATGGTCCCCGTGGCGATGGCCCGCGCCGCGATGGCCCGCGCCGTGACGGGGC
>NZ_JAUJFI010000393.1 GCF_030849505.1 Azospirillum isscasi
ATACGGACGGCGCGTGAAGGCTTCCATTGAGGCTGGCCCGCTCCACCTGATTTGGCATGGGCAGCAAGGTTCACTTGGTTCATCACCTTGCAGCCGATGAGTTGCATCGGCTGTACAAGGCCGCGACGGATGCGACGGAGCGGACGCATCTGCAGATCATCTGGCTGCTGACCAGCGGGCGCTCGGCCCAGTTCGTGGCCGAGGTGACGGGGTACACGCCGCGCTGGGTCAGCGTCATCGTGGGACGTTATAACGAGGCCGGGGTTGCGGGGCTGGGCGACCAGCGCCAGTTCAACCCCGGCGCCAGACCGCTGCTCGACGCAAGCCAACAGCGCCGCCTGAGGGATAACCTGGACGATCCGCCGCCCGACCGTGGCTTGTGGACGGGCCGCTCGGTCGCCCAATGGATCGCCGGCATGCTCGGGCGTCTGGTCTCCCCCCGGCGCGGCACCGATTATCTGGGCCGGCTCGGCTTCACCCGCCAAGTGCCGCGCCCCCGCCATGCCGAAGCCGATCCCTTGGCCCAAGAGGTCTTCAAGGCGCGGTTCCGCCGCCGTGTGCAGGCACTTCAGCAGGAGGATC
>NZ_JAUJFI010000394.1 GCF_030849505.1 Azospirillum isscasi
ATACGGGCGGCGCGTGAAGGCTTCCATTGCTTGGAAATCAAGCGAATTGCGGCCACCAGTGGAACCATGTCGCGGCTCGAATGCGATCAGGATTATCGGCGAGACCGCAACAACGATCGGCAAGCGCTTGATCAAGGGCACCGAGATCCGCGAAGTAGGTGTTGGCGATCGTTTCGTTGGTCAGTGGCCAGAGATGCTCGGCCGGCTGCAATTCGGGGGAATACGGGGGTAAGAATTCCAGCGTGATGCCCTCCGGGATGTCCAGCGTGCTGGCGACATGCCAGCCCGCGCCATCGAGAACGATGAGCACGTGCTTGGTGGGCCCAGCTCCAACCTCGCGGGCAAAAGCGTCCAAGATGGCCCCGAACATGGGCGCATCAATGCCATCGGTGAGGAACCAGACTACCCGTCCGGTGCTCGGCCGCACGAAGCCCACAAGATACATCCACTCAAAGCGCTGGTGGCCACGGGCCATGGGGCGGCAGCCGCGCGGCGCCCACACCCGGCGGAGCACCGGCTTCAGCCCGACGCGATGCTCGTCCATCGCCCACACCTCCAGAGGCGTGTCGGGATCCTCC
>NZ_JAUJFI010000395.1 GCF_030849505.1 Azospirillum isscasi
CACAAGTACCTGCGCGTCGTGGTGACCGCCAACGACGGAAAGGGCGGCACGCCGACGGCGACCTCGGCCTACACGGCGATCGCCAACAGCGCGCCGGTGAACAGCGTGGCGCCGAGCGTGACCGGCACGGCGACGGTGGGCAACGCGCTGTCCACGACCAACGGCAGCTGGAGCGACCCGGACGGCGACAACCGGAGCTTCACCTACCAGTGGTACCGGGCCGACGACACCAACGGCACCAACGCCGCCTCGATCACCGGGGCGACGAGCGCCACCTACACCCTGACCACGTCGGACGCGCACAAGTACCTGCGCGTCGTGGTGACCGCCAACGACGGCAACTCCCACACCCCGACGGCGACCTCGACCTACACGGCCATCGCCAACAGCGCGCCGGTGAACAGCGTGGCCCCGAGCGTGACCGGCACGGCGACGGTGGGCAACGCGCTGTCCACGACCAACGGCAGCTGGAGCGACCCGGACGGCGACAACCGGAGCTACACCTACCAGTGGTACCGGGCCGACGACACCAACGGCACCAACGCCGCCTCGATCACCGGGGCGACGAGCGCCACCT
>NZ_JAUJFI010000396.1 GCF_030849505.1 Azospirillum isscasi
CTCACCGGCCGCATTCTCTTCAAACGGAGAGAATCACGACCGGCAAGCCGGGCATAGCCTTTTTCCGCGGCCTGCTAAAGTACATTCGTTGCACCCCTGATCGGTGCCGATACCGCCGATGATTCATGCGGCCTCGTTCCTCTGGCTGTCCAACGCTGAAATCGCAACATCGAAGGCGTCGGGCGCAAGGTGGGCGTATCGCATAGTCATCTGAATAGTGGCGTGTCCAAGCAGCTTCGAAACGGTCAGCAACGGCACACCTCGCATCACCAAACGAGACGCAAACGTATGCCTGAGATCATGGAGATTCAGATCATCCAGTCTCGCATCCGCCGTCGCCTTGTACCAAGCCCCATGCGGATTGCGGTACGGCTTGACCTTCGCCCCGTTCTTCACCTCCCTCAATCGGTCATTCCGTAAGCGGTGTCTGACGACACGTCCTCGCCCGTTCGGGTTCATGAAATATTCCGCTGATTGCAGATCAGTGGAGGACCAGCATGTCGGGGACGGATCGGGAGGCACTCTGGCGTCAGCATGTGCAGGCGTGGCGGGAGAGCGGGCTGACG
>NZ_JAUJFI010000397.1 GCF_030849505.1 Azospirillum isscasi
GGGTTGTCCTTGAAGCGGCCGGCGCCGCGGCCACCCGCGTGGATCTGCGACTTCACGACCCAAACCGGACCGCCCAGTTCACGGGCGACGGTCTCGGCCTCTTCCGGCGAGAACGCCACGCCGCCGCGGGGCACCGCGACGCCGTACGTCTTCAGCAGGCCCTTGGCCTGATACTCATGGATGTTCATGGCTGTCTTCGAGTGTTTAAAATGGAAGGGTCCGGCGCGCAGGCCGGCATCGGCGCCCACGGCCTGCGCGCCGGCACCCTGCGTCCTGTGCTGAATCCGTGGAAAAATGACGGTGTGAGCCGATGGCTCGCCGGATGCCCGCGGCCACGCCCCCGCTCTTCGGGACGGCGCGCGCCTGGAATCCGGCCTGCATGGAGTGGGCGCCCCGGCGGGACGCCCTCGCCACGGCGATCGTTACTCGGCGGCCATGCGGGGAACCACCATCCCCAGCGCGCCGCTGCCGCGGACTTCGGAAATGCGCCGCTCGTCGAAGCCGAGCACCTCGCGCAGGATTTCGTCGGTGTGCTCGCCGAGCAGC
>NZ_JAUJFI010000398.1 GCF_030849505.1 Azospirillum isscasi
CGTTCGAGGGACTGTACTCGACGATCGGCCGACCATCGATCCCGCCGGAGAAGCTGCTGCGGGCGCTGCTGCTCCAGGCCTTCTACTCGGTGCGCTCGGAACGCCAGTTGATGGAACAGCTCGACTACAACCTGCTGTTCCGCTGGTTCGTCGGGTTGTCGATGGACGCCCCGGTGTGGGACGTGACGGTGTTCACCAAGAACCGTGAGCGCCTGCTGGCCGGCGATGTGGCGGCCACGTTCCTGGCCGCCGTGCTGGGTCAACCCCGGGTCAAGGCGCTGCTGTCGGACGAGCACTTCTCGGTGGATGGGACGCTGATCGAAGCCTGGGCGTCGGTGAAGAGCTTCCGGCCCAAGGACGGCAGCGGCGAGCCGCCGGGGCCGGGACGCAACGGCGACCGCGACTTCCATGGTGAGAAGCGGTCCAACGAGACCCATGCCTCGACCAGCGATCCCGAGGCGCGGCTGTACCGCAAGGGCAACGGGCAGCCGGCGAAGCTGGCCTTCATGGGCCACGCCCTGATGGAGAACCGGAACGCCCTGG
>NZ_JAUJFI010000399.1 GCF_030849505.1 Azospirillum isscasi
GTTTTTCTCTCAGCATCTTTACTTTTGTCTAAGAGGAAGTAAACATTGATCCCTAATACACTTGGTATCCCTAGGTATCCCAGTACACTGGTGAGACTGAGGAGGGACAGAGAAAGGGTGAGGGTCTTGAGGGTAGGCCATCAGCTTATCACACAAGTGCCTTTCTCCTTGAAGGGATTCTTGTCTTCTGGGATGCCTTTCAGAAGAGGGTCGGTCCCTGATTGGGCCTCTACATAATCCTTGATTTCCTTTCCTGTCTTGGAAATCGGATCACGTGGGTTCTTTACTTCCTTCTTCAACTGCTCCACCTCCATCCTCAGCAGCTCCTTCTCACTGAGATCCTGGGCCTCTACATAATCCTTGATTTCCTTTCCTGTCTTGGAAATCGGATCACGTGGGTTCTTTACTTCCTTCTTCAACTGCTCCACCTCCATCCTCAGCAGCTCCTTCTCACTGAGATCCTGGGCCTCTACATAATCCTTGATTTCCTTTCCTGTCTTGGAAATCGGATCACGTGGGTTCTTTACTTCCTTCTTCAA
>NZ_JAUJFI010000400.1 GCF_030849505.1 Azospirillum isscasi
TGATGAAGGCGATGTAGTTCTGGTCGCCCATGGTGCCGGTGGTGACGGTCATCGCGCCCACCGCCTTGCCGGCGAAGGTCATGCTGGCATCCACGGTGCCGTTGCCGTCGATGTCGCAATGGACCGTGGCGCCCTTGTAGCCCTCGGCGCCGCCCATCTCCTCCCAGCGCAGCGTGGAGGTGCCTTCCTTGTAGCCCCAAAGGGTCGACCACTCGCCCTGCTCCAGGTCGGTGACGGTGGACCAGGTGGTCTCGGTGCCGCGGCCATCGACGAAGAAAGTGTCCTTGCCCGAGCCGCCGATCAGCCAGTTGGAGCCCGAGCCGCCGTCCAGCACGTCGTCTCCCGCCCCGCCCGACGCGGCGTCGTCGCCGCCCAGCAGGTTGATGAAGTCGTTGCCGTCCGACCCGCCCAGCACCTCGCTGCGGGCGTCGCCCAGGAAGGTCCATTGCAGGGTGGAGACCGGCCCCTCGTAGGCGTAGGCCTTCACGTCCTCGGTCACGCCGTCCACGATGCGCTGCATGGCGG
>NZ_JAUJFI010000401.1 GCF_030849505.1 Azospirillum isscasi
AGCGGAGTAGCCCGGCAGCTTCAGCTCGCCGAAGAGCACACAGGCCCTCTCAGACACCACGTCCCGGGGCACGATCGAGACGGCCCGCCGGGTGCGCCAACGAATCGGCACGGTGCTGGATTGGGCCACCACCAAGGGTTACCGGGAAGGCGAGAACCCGGTGCGCTCCGTCACCAAGGGGCTGCCGAAGCAGAAGGATGATGCCGAGCATTTCACCGCTCTTCCCTATGTCGAGGTGCCCGCCTTCCTGTCCAGGCTCAGGGAAACCAACCAGACCGGCCCTGTGGTCAAGTTGGCGATGGAATTCCTCATTCTGACCGCGGTGCGTTCCGGCGAGATGCGCAATGCCCGCTGGTTCGAGAGTAAGCGGTGTCTGACGACACGTCCTCGCCCGTTCGGGTTCATGAAATATTCCGCTGATTGCAGATCAGTGGAGGGGACCAGCATGTCGGGGACGGATCGGGAGGCACTCTGGCGTCAGCATGTGCAGGCGTGGCGGGAGAGCGGGCTGACG